>CAZKUZ010000150.1:0-4620 GCA_964556045.1 uncultured Thermodesulfobacteriota bacterium
ATTGACGAGCTCCGGCAGGTTACTTCGACCACCAAAGACGAGGTCTCGGTGGTTCTGGCGGAGTTCGAGTATTCCAAGGGGTTGGAGCCCGCGGCCACGGACGTCATCGCCGCCGTTCAGAAGGTCAAGCCGCTCTTGCCCGCCGAGATCCGGGAGCCCCAGGTCATCGAGGTGAGCGATGCCACGGCCCCCGCCATGACCCTTGCCGCGATCCCGAAAAAAGGAAGCCATTACGACCTTTCCATGGTGCGGGAGTTGGCGGACAACGAGATCAAGGAAGCCCTGCTTCGATTACCCTACGTGGCGAACGTGGAGGTTTTCGGGGGATATCAGCGGGAGGTGGAGATCCTGGTCGACCCGGAAAAGCTGCATCGTTATGGACTCACGCTTGCCGATATCATTGCGTCGGTGAAACACGAAAACCTCAATATCCCCAACGGGTTCTTGATAAATCGCCATCACCAGTATCTGATCAAGACGGCGGGGGAGTATTTCGCCATCGATCAGTTGGGCGGCATCGTGATCGGGAGAGGGGGGGACACGACGATTCACCTCCGGGATGTGGCCCGGATTGAGCGGGGTGTGAAGGAGCGGACCTCCGCCTATCACGGGAATGGGAAGCCCGCCATCGCCCTGAATATCCTCCGGGCCTATGGGGGAAACACTCTGAAAACCATTGAGTCCGTCAAGAAATTCCTGCCGGCCCTCAAGAAGAAGTATCCAGGCCTCGATTTTCAGATTACCGATACCCAGGAGCGTATCATCCACCTCAGCATCAAGAACATGATGGGGGCCCTCCGGGACGCGATTATCTTGACAGTCATCATCATATTCCTCTTTTTGGGGGATTTTCGAGGGGCGGTCATCACGGGGATTTCCATCCCTTTCACCTACGTGATGACCTTCGCCCTCATGTGGGCCTTTGGGATTTCCTTCAATATCGTTACATTAACGGCGGTGATCATCGCGGTGGGAATGCTGGTGGATGATGCCATCGTCATCATCGAGAACATCGAACGGCATATCCTGGAGCTGAAAAAGCCGGTTCGGCGCGCGGTAGTGGAAGGGACCCTCGAAGTGATCGCCGCCGATTTCAACGGCACCGCGACCACGGTCATGGTTCTGATCCCGATTCTTCTCATAGGCGGGTACGTTCAGACGATCCTCAAGCCCTTCTCCTCTGTCCTGATCATCGCCCTCATCAGCTCCTTCTTCGTCTCCGTGACGGTGATTCCCCTCCTCGCGCCCTTTTTCTTGAGCGGAAAGAGGTATCGGATCGAGACGTGGCTGAACCGCATGAGTGACCTCTTCGTCCGGCCGATCCAGGCCTTTTTCGTCGGGTTGCTGAAGATGGGGCTGCGTCACCGGTTGCTTTTCCTTTTGATCGGCGGTGTGGCCTTTGCGGTCAGCATGATGCAGATGAAGACCACCATCGGCCGCAACCTGATGCCCCCCATGGACACGGGGATTGTGAAGGTGGCCTTCGAGGCGGAGAACAACCGTTCCCTCAGGGCCTCGGAAGAGATCCTCTCTGCCATCGAGTCGAAATTAAAGGAATTCCCTGGCATTCTTTCCGTTTCGAGCACGTTGGGGTCCGAACCGGGAGTCATGAGTTTCGGGAGCGGAAAAAGTCCCCAGGAGGGGATGATCACCATCAACATGATCGATCGTTTCCATCGTGACAAGAGCATCTGGGAAATTGAGGCGGAAATTCGGAGGCAGGCTCGGACGATCGAGGGGCTCAAATACCTCCATGCCTATGATTTCGGTGCCACCCCCCTCTCTTCGATTCTCGCTCCGGTGGATGTGATGATCAGCGGCCCGGACTCCACGGTTCTGGATAGACTGGCGGATGATGTGTTGAAGCGCCTGGCTTCCGTGCCGGGATTTACCTCTCTTTCGAGAACGTGGGACCGTCACAAGACGGAGATCCAGCTCGTCGTGGATCCGATGAAGGCCCGCTATTTCGGTTTGGATCCCTTTACGGTTTCCCAGCAGGTGGGAATTGCCCTCCGCGGGGCTCCCGCCAGTATCTTTCAGGTTCCAAGCGAGGACGGTATCGTCATGAGGGTGCGGTATCCTTATGCCGACCGAAGCATGTTGGACCGTTTAAACCAGATGTATATCACGACTCCGAAAGGGGAGTTGATCCCCCTGAAGATGATAGCCCGTTTCCAGAAACGGTCTGTGCAGAGCCTGATCACGCATCGGAACCTCTTGAACGTGGTGGATATCCACGGTTACCGGGCCTTGGCACCCATCACCTTCCTCCAGAGCGGCGTCGAGGAGGCTTTGAAGGGGCTTCCTCTGCCCGACGGTTATAAGGTTTCTCATGAGGGAGAGGTCAAGCAGATGGGAGAATCGTTCGGAAGGTTGGGGATGAGTATGGGGATCGCGGTTGTTCTCCTCTACCTTTCCCTCATCCCCAGCTTTCGCTCCTTTTTCAATCCCGTGGTCATCATGATGACCATCCCGCTCGCCTTGATTGGAGCGGTCTGGGGCCTGCTCGTCGCGGGGAAAAACGGGTGCATGCCCGCCTTCATGGGGCTGATTCTGCTGGCGGGAATTGTGGTGAACAACGCCATTCTCCTGATGGATTTCATTCTGAAGGACCGGGATCGGGGGGTTCCCCTGGAGGAGGCGGTCATCAACAGCGTCCGAATCCGTACCCGTCCCATCATGATGACGGCGGGGACCACCATTGTCGGGATGCTCCCCGTCGCGCTCGAATGGGCCGTGGGTCTTGAAAGGCTTTCGCCCCTTGCCGTCGTGGCCGCGGGAGGGCTGACTATGGGGACCATTTTGACCTTGGTCTATTTCCCGATTCTCTATACGTTGATGGAAGAAATGAAAATATTTTTTACAAGGTCGAAAGTTAAAGCATAAAAAATTCTTTGATGTCCCTCTGTTGAAATGAGCAAGTCGTGTGCGGGAATCTTTTCAATAAAGATGCTTGACACATGACTCTCTTTTTGGTTCTTACGTGAATTAACTTGACAAGTCGGTTCAAAAAGAATAATTATTAATACAAATTACTATTAAGGGGGACGAGAAATGGTATCAATGGATTGTGAAAGGACAAGGTTGACAAAGCAGAGGCGGGTGGTTTTGGAAGAACTCAAAAAGACCACGGCCCATCCTACGGCGGATGAACTTTACGAGGCGGTAAGGAAAAGGCTGCCTAATATCAGCCTGGGAACGGTTTACCGGAACCTGGAGATTCTATCCGCGTGCGGCGAGGCCTTGAAACTGGATCTTGGGGAGGGGAAAAAGCGTTTCGACGCAAGGATGGAGCCGCACTATCATCTCCGTTGCACGGAGTGCGGACGAGTCATCGACGTACCCTACATTCCGTTGGAGCAGGAGATCAGTGAACGTTTCAAGGGGAAGGGAAATTTCAAGATTACGGATGTTCAGATCCACTTCGATGGGATCTGCGAGGCGTGCATGGAAAAACTCAATTAAGGGATGGAAGGAGTGAGTTTCATGGATAGTGTTCAAAAAAAGGTTTTGGAGACATTGGCGGGTTTTGAGAAGCCCGCGGGCAACAAAGATATTGCCCAGGCTGCGGGTTTGGACAGTAAGGATGTGACGAAGGCCATCAAGACCCTCAAGAAAGAGGGATTGGTGGATAGTCCAGTGCGGTGTAAATACGCCGTGACCCCTGCGGGGGAAGCTGAAGTCAAATAAGTTGGATAAAGGAGGTTTCGAAATATGGCAAGTTTGAAGGGAACAAATACAGAACAGAATTTATTGAAAGCCTTTGCCGGGGAGTCCCAGGCGAGGAATCGATACACCTACTTCGCCTCGCAGGCGAAGAAGGAAGGGTATGAACAGATCGCGGCGATCTTTGAGGAAACGGCCAACCAGGAGAAGGAACACGCCAAACGCCTTTTCAAGTTTTTGGAAGGTGGAGAACTGGAAATCACCGCCGCGTTTCCGGCGGGTGTCATCGGGCCGACACTGGAAAACCTGAAGGCGGCGGCGGCCGGAGAGCATTACGAGACGGAAGAGATGTATCCCGAGTTTGCGAAGACCGCGAAAGAAGAGGGGTTCAGCGAGATCGCCGCGGTGTTCGAGGCCATTGCGGTTGCCGAAAAACAGCACGAAAAACGCTATCTCGCCCTGGCGGAGAATATCGAGAAGGGCCGTGTCTTCAAACGAGAGGAAACGGTGGTGTGGCGGTGCCGGAATTGCGGTTTCATCTTCGAGGGAACCGAGCCACCCAAGACCTGTCCCGCGTGCGCTCATCCCCAGGCCTATTTCGAGTTGCTCGGAGAGAATTACTGAGGGATAGAGCTTGTCAAACGGGGATTTCGTGTATAACTTATAATCAATCATCTAATCAGATAGGATAAGGAGGAAGAATCATGACGGAAAAACTTCAGATTTATAAGTGTGAAAAGTGCGGGAACATCGTGGAAATGGTTCACGGCGGGAAAGGTGAGCTGGTCTGCTGTGGCGAGCCGATGAAGCTCTATGCGGAGAATACGACGGACGCGGCGAAGGAAAAACATGTCCCGGTGGTTGAAGCGTCTGGCGGCACGATCAAGGTGACCGTCGGAAGTGTTTCCCATCCGATGGAAGACAAACATTACATCGAGTGGATCGAGGTTATCG
>CAZKUZ010000151.1:0-1501 GCA_964556045.1 uncultured Thermodesulfobacteriota bacterium
TCCGGCCTTGACCAACATGGGGATCGCCCTGGTCACGGCCCACATGATCGTCTTCTGGTACAGCCAGGACGCCAACGTAACGCCGCCCGTGTCTCTGGCTTCGTTTGCCGCCGCGGGGATCGCGGGAGCCAATCCCATGCGCTGCGCCTTCGCCTCGTGGAAGATCGCCAAGGGGCTTTACATCATCCCGATTATCATGGCCTATCAGCCCCTGCTGCTGAATGGTCCCTTTTGGGAGGTGGTCCGGACCATCGTGTTCGCCGCTTTCGGCTTGATCGCCTTCACGGCCTTCATGGAGGCGTATCTTTTTCACAGGACGAACCTGATTGAATGGTTGCTCCTGGGGGCCGCGTCGCTGCTCATGTTCCTCACGGATCTCAAAACGGATATTATCGGAGGTGTCCTGTTTGCGCTTGTTATTTTCACGCAAAAATTTGTCTGGAAAGAGGAATGGCAGGGAATCCTGGGAATGCAATGGCGTAGGCCATCGGCCTCTTAAGCGGAACATCGGTTCATATCCGGTTGGGTGGGTTGACTAAAGGGGGAGATGACGGTAAGTTCACTGCGTTTCGCAGATAGAGGAGGTATGTTTTGAAAGAAGGGATCTTGCTTTACGTCACGCAGGGGAAAACCGTCGATGAGCAGCAGTTGGCGCGTTTCATAGAGACGAACAGCCTTCAGGGGGTTCCCATCGTCGTCTCGAGCCAGGCGGAGGGCTCTTTGACCTTTTACGAGGCCTACAAGAAGCTCGCCTCCAAGGGCGCGGACATCGTGGAGTGTTTCTCCGCGAAGGTTGACGATGAGGGAAACCTGGAACTTCTCGAGTCCAACATAACGTTTCCGGCGGGTATCGACCTGTTGAAGTTCTGTTCGCCGGAAGAGTTGGGTCTGGGAGGGGGTGAAGACGATAAAACCCCGGAATCTCATGTTTAAGGGTTGACTTTTTCCTGAAATTGATGTAAACGGGGCATTCGACAACACGAAAGGGTGGAAATCATGCGACGTACAACGATGGCGAAAGCCGAAGACACAAAGAGAAATTGGATATTGGTGGATGCCGAGGGGAAGATTCTTGGAAGAATGGCCACGGAAATCGCCGCGATCCTGCGGGGAAAGACCAAGCCGACCTACACTCCCCATGCGGATGCCGGGGATTTTGTGGTAGTCATCAACGCGGAAAAGGTGGCTCTGACGGGACGTAAATGTCCCAGAAGATGTATTATCACCATTCCGGTTATCCAGGGGGGATCAAGGCCATTTCGGCGGAGAAATTGCGGCAGAAGCGGCCTGAAGAGATCATTCGCAAGGCCGTTTGGGGAATGCTTCCCAAGAACAGACTGGGTAGAAAACTCATCAAGAAATTGAAGGTGTACGCGGGTCCGGAGCACCCTCACGGCGCACAAAAACCGGAACCGCTTCAAATGGAGACAGGAGCATAAGATATGGCGCAGCGTTACTATGCCACGGGAAAGAGAAAAACCTCCGTAGCACGGGTCTGGAT
>CAZKUZ010000152.1:0-3008 GCA_964556045.1 uncultured Thermodesulfobacteriota bacterium
CTGGATATCCTGGTCGTCGGGATGGCGCTCCTCTTCTATCGGCAGTGGTTGAGCATTTCCTTCGATCCGGAGTTTTCTGAGATCATGGGATTGCCCGTCAAACGGTTTTACCTTCTCTTGTTGTCGTTGACGGCCCTGACCGTGGTAGTGGTGATGCGGATGGTGGGAATCATCATGGTCATCGCCCTGCTGACGATCCCGCCGGCCATCGCCAACCGCTTCTTTACATCCCTGAAGAAGATCATGGCGTTCGCCTGCCTTCTGGGGATCTTTTTTACCGTGGCGGGGATGGTTATCTCCTTTTATCTCGACCTCACGTCGGGGGCCATGATTATCCTTGTGGCGGGGGTGGCCTATTTCGTCTCTCTCGCCGTTACGCCAAAGAGGGAAAGAACGAAAAACGCTTTGTAAAGGAGGCAGAAATGGATATCCATTTTCCCATGTTTGAAAAGCCCTTCGGAAGGGATTTTACCCATCCGGGGACGTTCAATGGTCAATGGGTCATTGGCGGGAAACCCGACTATATGGAGAGCATCAGTCCCATCGACGGGAGTTTGATCGGTCGAGTTTCCCTCACGACGGAAATGGAGTATGAGGAGACTATCCAGAAGGCCCGTGAGGCCTTCCTGGTGTGGCGGAAGATTCCGGCACCCAAACGCGGGGAGATCGTTCGGCAGATGGGTCTGCGTTTCAGGGAGTACAAGGAATCCCTCGGAAAGCTCATTACCCTGGAGATGGGAAAGATCCTCCCCGAAGGGGAGGGGGAGGTCCAGGAACTCATTGACATCGCCGACTTTGCCGTGGGCCTGTCCCGCCAGCTCTACGGGATGACGACGCACAGCGAGCGTCCCCATCACCGTCTGTATGAGCAGTGGCACCCTCTGGGGCCGGTCGGGGTCATTACCGCCTTCAATTTTCCCGTGGCCGTGTTCGGCTGGAACGCCATGATCGCCTTGATTTGTGGGGATACTCTGGTCTGGAAACCCTCCTCCAAGACCCCCTTGTCCGCCGTTGCCGTGGTCCGCGTCATGGAGGAGGTCTTGAGGGAGAACGAGATGCCGGAAGGGGTGGTGAACCTGGTGATAGGGTCGGGGGCGACCGTGGGAGAACTGCTGATAAAGGATACCCGAGTTCCGCTGATCAGCGCCACGGGAAGTGTTCCCATGGGGAGACACGTGGGAAAGACCGTCGCGGAGAGGCTGGGGAAGACCATTCTCGAGCTGGGCGGGAACAACGGGGTTATCCTCATGGAGGACACCGACATGGAGCTGGCCCTCCAGGCGGTTCTGTTCGGTGCCGTGGGAACGGCGGGACAGCGGTGCACCACGATTCGAAGGCTGATGGTCCACGAGGCGATCCTGGAGGCCTTTACGGATCGACTGGTGGGGGCCTATAAATCCATACAGGTTGGAGATCCGTTCGAAAAGAGGACGCTGATGGGTCCGCTGATCGATGCGGACGCGGTCCGGCAGTTCGAGGCGGCTGTCCAGCGGATCAAGAAAGAGGGAGGAAAGATCCTGACGGGCGGCGAGGTCCTGAAGTCCGGGGATTACGCCAAAGGATTCTACGTGGAACCCACCCTTGTGATGGCGCATCCCGACATGTCGGTTATCAAACAGGAGACCTTCGCGCCCATCCTCTACATCCTGCCGTTCAAGACATTGGAGGAGGCGATTGAGCTGCACAATGCCGTTCCCCAGGGTCTGTCCTCGGCCATGTTCACCAAGAACCTTCTCCATGCCGAAACCTTCCTCGGCCCGGAGGGGAGCGATTGCGGAATCGCCAATATCAATATCGGAACCAGCGGCGCGGAGATCGGCGGCGCCTTCGGGGGTGAAAAAGAGACGGGCGGCGGCCGCGAGGCGGGCAGTGACGCGTGGAAGGCCTACATGCGACGCCAGACCTGCACCATCAACTGGGGACAGGATATGCCGCTGGCGCAGGGAATCCAGTTCGGAAGTGGATGCACCACCTGAGGAACGATGGTTTGAGAAAAGAAAAGGGGGCTCGTACGAGCCCCCTTTTTTAAACGGTGTTGGTTAAGGTGCTGACGTTTCTCCCGCCGCTTTCGGGGCCTCCTGCGTGGGTTTGCCCAGGACGAGGATGCTCTCGATAACCATCCAGATCTCCAGGAGGAAGACAATCAGCCCGATGATGAAGAGGAACCAGTTGCCCTTCATGTAGAATTTCTTGAGGTTCAGGATCATCGCCCAGCCCGTCATGAACAGCATGAAGATCAGCGGAATACCGGAATAGATAAGGGATTTCCCCTTCCTGGCGAGATAGACGGTGATAACCAGAAGTGAAAGTGCGGCCAGCAACTGGTTGACGGTCCCGAACAGCGGCCACAGCTTCAAGGCACCCTTCCCGTCTCCGGAGTAGAAGGCGAGAACCATGGCGGAGGCCACGGCGATGAAGGTCGCCACGTAACGACCGGACAGGAAGTCGAGATTCCAGTCGGTGGTCAGCTCGGAGACAATGTAGCGCTGGACACGGGTTGCCGTATCCAGGGTGGTGCTGGCGAACGATACCATGAACACACCCATGATGGTAATCGCGATCGCCTTGGGAATCCCATAGGCCTCCATCATGTTGGCGGCCCCGTAGATCACGGCGCTGAGCTTGGACTTCAGACCCGCCGCGGCTGCCCAGCTCGCGTAATGTTGGGTGAAGGCCTCAACACCGGTGAAGGTCTGTCCCTTGACGACCAGCGCCATGCCCAGTCCACCGGCAACGGCGGCGATGACCAAGGTGGAGAGGGTTCCTTCCATCAACATGGAGCCGTAACCCACGAATTGGGCGTCGTTCTCGTTGGCCAACTGCTTGGAGGAAGTTCCGGAACTGACCAGGCTGTGAAATCCGGAGATGGCGCCACAGGCGATG
The DNA here is from genome assembly GCA_964556045.1 of uncultured Thermodesulfobacteriota bacterium. Taxonomy (GTDB): domain Bacteria; phylum Desulfobacterota; class S145-22; order S145-22; family S145-22; genus JAOZMY01. The sequence goes on from CAZKUZ010000152.1 coordinate 2,884, forward strand.
ACCACGAAGAGGAACGGCCAGACCGGCGGGGCGCCTTTGGCGTGGAGGTTGAAGGCCGGCGCCACGATCGTCGGGTGCGCCACGATAACCCCGAGGAACATCAAGCCCAGCATGATGATCAACTC
>CAZKUZ010000153.1:0-4789 GCA_964556045.1 uncultured Thermodesulfobacteriota bacterium
GATAAGCCCGGCGTAGGCGATCATGGCCGCGTTGTCCGTGCAGAGGGTCTTTTCTGGGATGATGACCCGGATGCCGGTTTTTCTCGATTTTCTCTCCAGGACCTCCCGGAGCCGGGAGTTGGCCGCCACGCCGCCCGTGACAACGAGCTCCTGGAGCCCCGTTTCCTCCAGCGCGAAAAACGCCTTCCGGACCAGGGCCTGGACCACGGCCTCCTGGAAGGAGGCGGCCAAGTCCCTGACGATGTCTCTTGAAAGCGACGCTTCCGATGGAGCGCCGGATCCCATCTTTTTGAGGGTATAGACGAGGGCGGTTTTCAGTCCGCTGAAACTGAAGTTGAAGTTGTCCCTCTGGTTCAGCCCGATGGGGAAATCGTAGGCCCTGGGATTTCCCCCTTCTCTGGTGAGTTTATCGATGGCGATTCCTCCGGGATAGGGAAGTCCCAGGAGTTTTCCCGCCTTGTCCAGGGCCTCTCCCGCCGCGTCGTCGACGGTTTTGCCCAGCAGTTCGTATCGCCCGTAATCCGAGACCTTGTAGAGGCTGGTATGACCGCCGGAGACGATCAGCCCAAGGAAGGGAAAACGGGGCCGATCTTCTTCCGCCCCGAGGAAGGGAGAGAGGAGGTGGCCTTCCAGGTGGTGAACGCCCACGAAGGGTTTTCCCGAGGCCCAGGCCAGGGCCTTCGCGAAAGACAGTCCGACAAGAAGGGCTCCCACGAGACCCGGGGCGAAGGTGGCGACGATCCCGTCCACGTCGCCAAGGGAAATTCCCGCCCGCCTCAGGGCCTCCTGGGTGATGGGGACGATGGCCTCGATGTGCTTCCGCGCGGCCAGCTCGGGAATGACCCCCCCGAAGGGGGCATGATCGCTGATCTGGGAACGGACCACGCTCGAGAGGATGCCCGCCGTTTCGTCGAGAACGGCGGCGGCCGTTTCGTCGCAGGAAGACTCGATACCTAAGACAATCATCTGCTTTCCGTCAAAAGATCCTCCACGGGTGGGGGAGGAAGATCTCCTGGTAGAGCTGAAGGGCGTACTGATCCGTCATCCCGGCGATGAAATCACAGACGCAGCGTTCGTAAGGTTCGTCGGAGGGACAGGTTTTTCGCTCCCCCGAAAGCCGTGATTCGTCCTCCATGAAATAGGAGAAAAGGTCTTCGAGAATCTTGGAGGATTTCTTGAAATCGGAGACAACCTGGGGGCTTTTGTAAACTTTCTCATAGAGGAAGGAGCGGAGCGAAAGGGCGAGTTTTTCGATGGGCGGGGAGAATTGTATCGTGGTCAGGATGGCTTGATCCCGGCAGGTCTGAACGATATCGACCACGAGGGTGTTGATACGGCTGGAATGGGTGGTTCCAAGACCCTCAAGAATCTCTTCCGGGACGTCGCCCATGCCGATGATCCCGCTCCGCAGGGCGTCGTCCAGGTCGTGATTGATGTAAGCCACCACGTCCGCGATTCGCACCACCTGTCCCTCGAGGGTGGCGGGAACCTGGTCCTTCTCCGAGGGGATGATGTCCCCCAGCCCCTTGGAGTGTTTGAGGATACCATCCCTAACCTCAAACGTGAGGTTCAGTCCCTGTCCGTCCCGCTCCAGCTTGTCCACGACACGCAGGCTCTGCTCGTAGTGTCGGAACCCGCCGGGCATGATTCGGTTGAGGACGCTTTCCCCCGCGTGGCCGAAGGGGGTGTGACCCAGGTCGTGTCCCAGGGCGATGGCCTCCGTCAGGTCCTCGTTGAGCCCCAGGGCCTTGGAGATGGTCCGGGCGATCTGGGAAACCTCGAGGGTATGGGTCAGGCGGGTTCGGTAGTGGTCCCCCGCGGGAGAAAGGAAGACCTGGGTTTTGTGTTTCAAACGCCGGAACGACTTGCTGTGGATGATACGGTCCCGGTCGTGCTGGAAGGCGGGGCGGATGTCGTCCTCTTTTTCCGGATGAAGCCTTCCCTTTGATTGGCTGCTCAAGGTGGCGTAGGGCGAAAGGATCTTCCTTTCTTTCTCTTCCAGTGTTTCTCTTATGGTTTTCATGGATTCCGTTTTATCTTCCTATAACTTCTTTTTCTGGAGGGCCTCCAGATCCTCGTTCGCCCCCATGACCACCAGCATGTCACTGTCCTTGATGACAAAATCGGCCCCGGGAACCATAACCATCTTTTCCGGGACGAATTCTTTGATGGCGATCACTTGGACCCGGTATTTCTTTCGCAGGTCGATTTCCGCGAGGGTCTTGCCTATGAATTCCTTTGGGGGAGCAACCTCCATGATGCTGTAATCGGGCGCCAGCGGGAGAAACTCCATCACGTTCCGGGAGGTGAGGCTGTTGGCCACCTTGACGGCCATTTCTCTTTCGGCGAAGACCACGTCCGTGGCGCCGATTTTTTCAAGGATCTTCGCGTGGTCGTTGCTCTTGGCCTTGACCACGATATGGTCGATCCCCATCTCCTTGAGATAAAGGGTCGCCAGGATACTGGCCTCCATGGGGGTGCTGATGGCGACGATGGCCACGTCAACCTCCGGGACGCCGAGGCTGATGAGGGCGTCTTTGTCCGTGGCGTCGGCCACCACGGCCTGGGAGCAATAATCCTTGATTTCCTGAACCACATCCCGCTTGGAATCGATGGCAATCACGTCGTGCCCCTTCTCGAAGAGGGTCTTAACGAGATAAAATCCGAACCGTCCTAAACCGATGACCGCGAACCGCCGCATGGTTTCTCCTTTCCGTTTTCGTTGACATCTCAACTATCACCGTTTAAGATGTCCTAAAGTTTATAATTCCTGGAAGGGATGATGTCAAATAATATCCTTGTGACCGGCGGGGCCGGATATATTGGTGCCATTACCACATGGGAACTCGTCCGCGCGGGCTATTCCGTGGTGGTTTTGGATAATCTTTCCAAGGGGCACCGATCGGCGCTTCCACCGGATGTTCCTTTTGTCGAGGGAGATATCGGTGATCCCGTGGTGGTCGAGGAAATCATCAATACCCACGAGGTCGATCGGGTAATCCATTTCGCCGCCTTCTCCCTCGTGGGGGAGTCTGTAGAGCAGCCTTGGCTTTATTTCGGGAACAACCTCATCAAGGGAATTCGTCTCATCGAAACCTGCGTGTTGAATGGCGTCAAGAACTTTGTCCTTTCTTCCACCGCCGCCGTTTACGGGGATCCCGTTCGGGTTCCCATTCCGGAGACTCATCCCTTGAAGCCGAAGAATCCCTACGGATTTTCGAAATTGGGTCTGGAGAATCTTCTCGAGAGCTACCATCAGACCCATGACTTGAACGTGGCGTTCCTGAGGTATTTCAACGCGGCGGGTGCGGATCCCGGCGGAGATGTCGGCGAGGATCACGATCCCGAAACCCATTTGATTCCCATCCTGTTTCAGACGGCCTTGAGGAAACGGGAGAAACTTTACGTTTACGGCGGGGATTACGACACGCCGGACGGAACGGCGATTCGGGACTACATCCACGTGACGGATCTCGCCCGGGCCCACATCGCGGTTCTGGAAAGGATGGACGAGGGGCTTGAACATCATGCCTACAACCTGGGAATCGGACGGGGCTATTCTGTCCTGGAGGTTCTGAAAGAGGCCCAGGAGGTTTGCGGCCTCGAAATTCCTTACGAAATCACGGAGAGGAGGGCGGGGGATCCACCCATTCTTGTTGCCGATAGCCGGCGTTTCACCGAGGAATTCGACTGGCGGCCCGAGTATGGAACCCTGACGGAGATCCTCCAAACGGCTTGGCAGTGGCATCGAACCCATCCCAACGGTTACGATGAAGGGGGAGAAAATGCTGCCGTTTGACAAGTTTCGTGAGGAATGCGGCATTTTCGGCGTGTTCAACCATCCCGAAGCGGCGAACCTGACATATCTGGGGCTTTACGCCCTCCAGCACCGGGGTCAGGAGAGCGCAGGGATCGTCTCTTCGGACGGTCACGGCCTCCATGTTCACAAGGCCATGGGGCTGGTGGCGGACATCTTTACCGAGAGGGTCTTGAAGACCCTGCCGGGTCACATCGCCATTGGGCACGTGCGGTATTCCACGACCGGGTCGAGCCAGCTCGTGAACGCCCAGCCTTTTGTGGTCTCCGGCGGGATCGGGAGTATCGCCATCGCCCACAACGGGAACCTGACCAACGCCATGGAGATTCGGCGGGAGCTTGAATCCTACGGCTCCATTTTTCAGTCCACGATGGATACCGAGGTTATCGTGCATCTGATGGCGGTTTCCCGGGAAAAGACGCTTTTGAATCGGTTAGTGGATGCCCTTTTGAAGGTTCAGGGCGCCTATAGCCTCCTCCTGATGACGGAGGACACGTTTGTCGCCCTGCGGGATCCCCATGGGTTTCGTCCCCTTTCCCTTGGACGCCTGGACGGTGCCACGGTCGTGGCGTCGGAGTCATGCGCCTTCGACCTGATTGGGGCGACCTTTGAACGGGAGATCGAACCCGGCGAGATCGTTTACGTGACCAGGGAGGGTGTTAAATCGCACAGGCCTTTTACCCCCGTTCGCCAGAGCCCCTGTGTCTTCGAGTACATTTATTTCGCCCGCCCCGACAGCCTGATCTTCGGAAAGAATGTCTATGAGGTCCGGAAAGAGCTGGGCCGACAACTGGCCCGTGAGTTTCCCCGAGAGGCGGATATCGTCATTCCCGTGCCCGACTCGGGGATGCCGGCGGCCATCGGCTATGCCCAGGAGGCGGGAATCCCCCTGGAGCTGGGTCTGATTCGAAATCACTACGTGGGGCGAACCTTCATCGAGCCGAAACAGTCCATCCGTCATTTCGGCGTCAA
>CAZKUZ010000154.1:0-3379 GCA_964556045.1 uncultured Thermodesulfobacteriota bacterium
ACGACAAGTGGGGACACCAGATGGGGGATCAGGCCCTCAAGTCCCTGGCGAGGACCATCAGTGGTCAGACACGTTCCTACGATATCGTGGCGCGCTATGGCGGTGAAGAGTTCGGCTTGATACTGCCGGAAACCGATCTGAACACCTGCTACACGGTGGCACAGAGGATCCGCAAAGGCGTGGAGAAGAAGACTCTATTGATCAAGAGTCAGGATGCGAGAGTCCATTTGACCGTTAGCGTCGGTGTTACCATCTATCTTCCCGAGGAAGACGATCCGAGAACCGCCGAACAGGTGTTGCAGGACGCGGATGTGGCCCTCTACCTTGCGAAAAACAAGGGTAGGAACAGGGTGGAGATGTATCGACGTGACGTGCTCTCAGAGAGCGCAAAGGTGGTACCGATCCCCGGGCTTAACGACAACGAATGATTCCTGGCGTTCTCCTGGCCGCCGGGCTTTCCAGCAGGTTCGGCTCACAGAAATTACTGACAATTCTCCCCGATGGCACGACCCTGTTTGACCGTTCCCTTCGCCTCTACTTAAATGCCCGTGTGATCCCGCTGATCGTCGTGGTTTCCGGGGAACTCTTTTCCGCCGTCCAAGAGAGAAAAACCGGGTCGATGGAATATTCAATAGGGAAAGACAGGAATTCTAATTGGTGCCATTTGAAGACCCCGTGGGGAATTGCGCGCCTGGTCGTGAACGAAACGCCGGAGACCGGTATGGCGGATTCCCTCAAATTAGGGTTGTCGGCCCTGTCGGAAATCGAGCGAAAAGATGGTATTTTAATTTCCCTCGCGGATATGCCGAGGATTACCCCTGAGACCGTTGAACGATTGTTGGCGGAGTATCGGCAGGCCGGGAAAAGGGCGGTGGTTCCGATGTTTGAAGGGCGGATCGGCCACCCCGTCATCTTCGATGAGCCTTTCTTCAGGGAAGAGATTCAGAATATAGAGGGGGACGAGGGGTTGCGAAGTATCCTGAAGAGGCACTGGCAGGATGTGGCTGCCGTTCCATGGGAGGATGCCTCTGTGGTCATGGATGTCGATACCCCGGAGGACATGATTAAGATTTTCGGAAATGGAGCGTAGGATATGGGTGTTTTGGAGGACCTTTATCAACATGGATTGGCTCTCGACTCGGGTTTTCGTGTCCAAGACGTGCGGATAGGTTTAGGCTATACGGCCGTTCAGATTGAGAGCGGTGACGTGGGGTTGGCGTATACCTTTCGCGGAGAGGCGGGGCACACATGCACCGCCATGAAGCTGGCGGGGGGACTGACTGGGAGTCAAGCGGATTTCCTCCTTTCTTTTGTGAAAGAGTCGGATTTGATTTCTGCGGCCGTGGGACTGGCCACGTTGAACGCACTCTTACAGCAGCATTTCCCCGTTTCCCTTGGAGAGGACTTCTTCCCGATCGTCCGACTGCAAAAAGGGGAAAGGGTGGGGATGGTAGGTTTTTTCGCCCCAATTATTTCAATCATTAGAAAGGCCGGGTGCGAGCTCTTTATTTTTGAAAGGAATTTAAAGCGGGGAAAGGGATTGTTCGGGCCGGAAAAAATTCCCCCTGAGCTTCCCACTTGTGCCGTGGTGATCCTTTCCGCGACGACGCTGATCAACCATACCTTCGAGGAGGTGGTGAAACACGCGAAAAGGGCGAGGGAGGTCATCATGCTGGGTCCTTCCACCCCTCTGGTTCCAGAGGTGATGGGGCGTTACGGGGTCACCCTGCTCGCGGGGATGAGAATTGTGAAACCTGAGGCTGTTTTAAGAATCGTGAGCGAGGGTGGAGGAACACAGCGGCTGAGGGGAACGGTCGAGAAAGTGGTTGTTTCATGCAGAGAATCGGAGTAACTTAAGGAGCAGTGGTGAATGCGCGAGGGAAGGAACGATGAGAAAATTACCCATTGAGGATGCCATCGGGAAGCCGCTGGCGAATGACATGACCCAAATTATTCCCGGGAAGGTCAAGGGGCCGGCCTTCAAGCGGGGGCATATTCTCAGGGAAGAGGACATCCCGCTGCTCGAGGACATGGGAAAGGCCCATGTCTACGTTCTCGACCCCGACAAGGGATACATCCACGAGGATGACGCCGCCGTCGCCCTGGCCGGCGCCTACGGCGGTGACGAGTTCGAGCGAATAGGACCCAGTGAAGGGCGTATTAACCTTAAGGCCGGGTTCCGCGGCCTCCTGAAAATAAACCTTGAGCTCCTGACGTTCATCAACGGGTCGGGTGAGATTATCTGTTCCACGGTTCATCAGCACACCGTTTGCCCTGAAGGAATGGTTGTGGCGGCAACCCGAATCATCCCCGTAGCCATGGACGAAAACGAATTCCAAGAGGTCCTGGACAGGGTGAAGTCGGAAGGCCCGCTCCTTAAACTGCTTCCTTTTACCCGAAGGCGGATCGGGGTGGCCGTCACGGGGGAAGAGGTTTATTCTGGACGCATACCCGACAGCTCCGTGGAAATCCTTACTCCTAAAATCAAAGCCTTGGGCGGGGAGATCGTGGCCCATGCCACCTGTCCGGACGACGCGGGGGTCATCGGCGAGACGATTTCACGGATGGTGCAGCAGGAGAGGTGTGATCTCGTTATCACCACGGGCGGACTCTCCGTGGACCCCGATGACGTCACCTTGGAGGGCATCGAGAAAAGCGGGGCGGAGATCGTCTCCTACGGCTCTCCCATCCTCCCCGGGGCCATGTTTGCCTGTGCCTATCTGGATGGGGTCCCGATCCTCGGCGTGCCAGCGGCGGTCTTCTACTTCAAGGCCACCGTCCTCGATATCTTTCTCCCCCGGGCCATGGCGGACGATCCCATCTCCCGCGAAGACATCGTGGCTCTGGGCCACGGCGGGCTGTGCCTCAATTGCAAGGCCTGCACCTATCCCGTCTGCCCGTTTGGAAAGGGGGCGTGACCATGGGAAAGATTCTGACGGATACCCTTGCGAAATTCCGGGCGATTATTGCGCCGCATCCCTACCTTGACGAGCCGGTTTCCGTCGTGGCGCGGCCCCTCACCGCGGAAGAGGCCATCGGGCGTCCCGAGCACGACGATTATCCTCTCCTTAAGGGGAAAGAGCGAATGATGGAGGCCCGTTTTAGAGGCGCGGCGGGCCAGGCCTATACAGACCAGATCGGGAATTTCGAGGGAACCCTTGGGGATGTTTTGGCCCTTCCGATGGACTCGAATTATCATCGGGCCGTTCTGGTCGCCACGGTCAACGCGGTGTTACGACAGCTGGGGATCATCGATAAAAGCCGTCATTGCAAGGACGAGGACCCGGTGACCTGTGCCCCGAAGCTCCCGGACACCCTTGCCGCTTTTGCCCCCGAAAGGGTGGGGATGATCGGGCATCAGCCGAGATTGTTGGAGGTT
>CAZKUZ010000155.1:0-2413 GCA_964556045.1 uncultured Thermodesulfobacteriota bacterium
ACCTTGACGTCCACGTAGATCTGGTTTCCCACGGGCTGGACGACGTCCACGTAGGCCGTGAAGGTTCCGGGGACCTCCACGGCGTCGGTCTCCGACAGGTCCTCCGGGCGAATGCCCAGGGTTATCGTCTTTCCCGCGTAAGGGGCGAGGGCCTCTTTTTTCCCGGGGGCGACGGGGAGCCTGAGCCCCTCGGTCTTCACGAAGAGTTCTTCCCCTTCCCTTTCCACGGCCACGCCCTCGATGAAGTTCATGGTGGGGGAACCGATGAATCCTGCCACGAAGCGGTTCACGGGATGCATGTAGATCTCGAGGGGCTCACCCACCTGCTGCACCCTGCCGTCTTTCATGACGACGATGCGGTCCCCCATGGTCATGGCCTCGATCTGGTCATGGGTGACGTAGATGCTGGTGGTGCCGATCTGTTCGTGGAGTTTTTTCAGTTCCAGGCGCATCTGGACGCGCAGCTTGGCGTCCAGGTTGGAGAGCGGCTCGTCGAAGAGGTAGACCTTGGGGGTTCGGACGATGGCCCGTCCCAGGGCCACGCGCTGGCGCTGGCCGCCGGAGAGCTCCTTGGGTTTCCTCTTGAGGAAATCGAGGATGCCCAGCATCTCGGCGGTCTCTTTGACCCGGCGGTCGATCTCGCCCTTCGGAACCTTTTTCAGCTTCAGCCCGAAGGCCATGTTCTGGTAGACGGACATGTGGGGATAGAGGGCGTAGTTCTGGAAGACCATAGCGATGTCCCGGTCCTTCGGGGGAACGTCGTTGACCTTCCGCCCGTCGATGAAGATCTCCCCGGTGGTGATGTCCTCCAGCCCCGCGATCATCCGCAGGGTCGTGGTCTTCCCGCACCCGCTGGGTCCCACGAAGACCATGAATTCCCCGTGCTTGATGGTGAGGGAAAAGTCGTCCACGGCGACGACATCCCCGAATTTCTTTCCCACGTTCTTCAAAACCACTTCAGCCATCGCGTTCTACTCCTTCAAGGCCCCGGTAATCCCAGCCACGTAGTATTCCACGAAAAATGAATAGACCAGCGCCACGGGGACGCTTCCGAACAGGGCCCCCGCCATCAGGGGTCCCCAGTGATAGACATCGCCCCGCACCAGTTCCGTGACGAGCCCCACGGAAACGGTCTTTTTCACGCTCGACGAGATGAAGGTGAGGGCGTAGAGATACTCGTTCCACGAGAGGGTGAAGGCGAAGATGCCCGCGGAGAGGATGCCCGGCAGGGAAAGGGGAATGATCACCCGCCAGAAGATCCACATGCGGCTCGCCCCGTCCATCATGGCGCACTCCTCCAGTTCCTTGGGTATCGAGTTGAAATACCCCATCAGGAGCCAGGTGCAGAAAGGGATGAGAAAGGTGGGATAGATGAGGGACAACGCCCAGAGGGAATCCCACAGGTGGAGCTTGAAGATCATGGTGGCCAGGGGGATGAACAGGATGGTGGGGGGCACCAGGTAGCAGAAGAAGATCCCGATCCCCATGAAATCGGATCCCTTGAAGCGGATCCGCTGGATGCCGTAGGCGGCGAGCAGGCTCGCGGAGAGGGAAATAATCGTGGAGGTGATGGCCACGAAGAAGGTGTTGTAGAGCCAGCGGAGAAAGCGCGTCTCGAAAAAGAGATGCTTCAGGTTCGTGAGGGACCAGGTATGAATCAGGAAGGGATTGAGCTTCAGGTTGTAGAGCTCCACGTCCGATTTGAAGGTGGTGGCGAACATCCAGTAGAACGGGAAGAGGAGAAAGAGGAGAAACAGGAACAGGGGGAGATAGAACCGGAAGAACTTCTCTTTTTTCTTCTGCTGCAACATCACGCCTCTCGCTTGAGGAACTTGGAGGTGATAAGAACGCTGATAAAGAGGACGGGAAAGATGAAGGCCGAGATGGCGGCCCCCTCTCCCAGGTGACCTCCGGCGATGGCCCGCTGGAAGGAGAAGGTGCCGAAGATATGGGTGGCGTTGTCGGGCCCGCCCCGCGTCATGATCCAGATGAGCTGAAAGTCCGCGAAGGTCCAGATGATGGAAAAGGTGGTGATGACCGCCAAAAGCGGCATGATGAGCGGCAGGGTGATGCTCTTGAACTTGACCCAGGGGGTGGCCCCGTCGATGTCCGCCGCCTCGTACAAGGTTTGGTTGATGGTCTGGAGCCCCGCCATCAGGCCGATGGTGAAGAAGGGAATCCCCCGCCAGATATTGACGATGATGACCGAGATTCGCGCGTTGACGGGGTTTCCGAGAAAGTCGATGGGATGATTCATCACCCCAAGCTTCATGAGAAACCAGCTGATACAGGAAAAGTTCGAATCAAAGATCCACCAGAAGGCGATGGTGGAGAGGGCGGTGGGCACGATCCAGGGAAGCAGGACGATGGCGCGGATCAGACCCTTCCCCTTGAAGTCCCGGTTGAGGACGAT
>CAZKUZ010000156.1:0-2079 GCA_964556045.1 uncultured Thermodesulfobacteriota bacterium
CGCGGGGTTCGATCATGCCACGGGGGACGTGGTCATCACCATGGACGCCGACCGACAGAACGATCCGGCGGACATCCCCAGGCTCATCGCGGGGATCAACGAAGGATACGACGTGGTCAGCGGGTGGCGAAAGGACCGCAAGGACCCGTTTCTGAATCGGAGACTCCCTTCCATGATTGCCAACGGACTGATTTCGTTGATCACGGGGGTTCATCTCCACGATTACGGATGCACCCTCAAGGCCTATCGCCGGGAGATCGTGACGAATATCCACCTCTACGGGGAGATGCACCGGTTCATTCCCGCCATCGCCAGTTGGCTCGGGGTAGCCATCTCGGAGGTTCCCGTGAATCATCGCCCCCGGACGGCGGGAAAGTCGAAATACGGGATCTCACGAACGGTGCGGGTCATCCTCGATCTCATCACCGTGAAGTTCCTTTTGAGCTTCTCCACCCGGCCCATTCAGTTCTTCGGTCTGCTGGGGGTTATGTCCGGCGCGGTGGGATTCATCATCGGGCTCTATCTCACGATTCTGAAATATTTCTACCAAGAAGGTATTGGCACTCGCCCCCTCCTCATGCTTGCCGTGCTTCTGATCTTCATCGGAGTTCAGTTCGTGAGCATGGGATTGCTGGGAGAATTGATGGCGAGGACCTACCACGAGACCCAGGGGAAGAGTATCTACTGGATTCGGGAGATTTGCGAACGGGAAACGGAAAAATCAGAAGCAGAAAACGCGTAGAAGGGAGTAACAATGGAATACAGAATCGAGGGAGATAACCTCCAGATCCTCCGGATCAATTTGGGGGAGGGGGAAGAGGTCTATGCCGAAGCGGGGAAGATGGTTTATAAGACCTTCAATATCAATATGGAAACCAAGATGCTGGGAGAGGGCCTGGGTGGCAAGCTCCTCGGTGCCTTGAAACGAAAAATGGCAGGGGAATCCCTTTTTACCACGCACTTCACCTCCACGAAGGGGATCGGCGAGGTGGGATTCGCCGGGGAATTTCCGGGAAGGATCGAGGCAATCAGGGTCTCTGAAGACAAGAAATTCCTCGCCCAGCGGGATGCCTTCATCTGTGCGGAGATCGGGGTGGACTTTTCCATCGCCTTCCAGAAGAAGATCGGCGCGGGGCTGTTCGGCGGGGAAGGCTTCATCCTGGAAAAATTCGGCGGAGACGGACTCGTCTTCATCCACGCCGGCGGGGACTTCGTGACCTTTGATCTGGGGGAAGGCCAAGGCCTTCAGGTGGACACGGGAAGCATCGTGGGGTTCGAGGAAACGGTCGATTACGACGTCCAGTTCGTGGGGGGTATCAAGACGGCGCTGTTCGGAGGAGAAGGACTCTTTCTGACCACCTTGAAGGGACCCGGCAAGGTCATCCTTCAGACCCTGACCCTTTCCAAGCTCCGGAGGGAGCTGGGAACCATGTCCGGAAGGAGCGGCGGGGAGCACTCCGCCGGAAATGGACTCGGCAGCCTGGTAGGGAGCTTCTTCGGTAGCGATGATTGATCGCCGTGTCCTGCGTGTCATGCTGTTTCCATGAGGCATTACGAGCATCTCTATATCTATGAGATCGAGGGGGAGGTCGATGAATCGCTCATTGCCTCCCCCGACTATATCGGCTGCTGGAACGAGGGGGAGAGCTCCTTTCTCTTCTTCCACTCGGATCAGCGCTCCCTCGTGGACCGGGTGATTTCCGGGGCTCGGACTTTGAGGCTGGTGGATGCCTACGATATGCCCTACGAGGAGTGGCAGGGGGGCACGCTGACTCCCTTTCGTATAGGCCCCCTCTGGTTCCGCCCTCCATATCGCAAAGAAACCCCGCCGGAGGGGTGCCGGGACGTTCCCTTCGACCCCGGCGTGGTCTTTGGAACGGGGCTGCATCCCACGACTTACGACTGTCTTCATCTTCTGGTGGATTTTTTCAAGGTGAACATACCCGAGACGGTCCTCGACCTCGGAACCGGCACGGGGATCCTGGCCGTGTCCGCCGCCCTGCTCGGGACGAAGAGGGTCCTGGCGGTGGACATCAACCGATTGTCCGTCAGTACGGCCCGGCGCAACGTCCGCCTCAA
>CAZKUZ010000157.1:0-2546 GCA_964556045.1 uncultured Thermodesulfobacteriota bacterium
CCGGATCGCCCGGGAATTGGGAATCGAACCCGCCACTCCCGCCGAGGCCCGGGACATCCTGGGATTGAAGGGACTTGACAAGGTCGGGTTTTGAGTGGGCGATTAGCTCAAGGCTGAAAACCTAAGAACTTTTCGTAAGTGCACCCGTTGCGGCAGGTGTTCCCACGTGTGTCTCGTGGATATCGAGGTCATGGAATATGTAAAAAAGGGGAGAGAGTTGGTTCCACGGAATGCATTCTCTGCCTGACTTGCACGATTGTTTGCTCGGAACAGGTCCTGCGCGTGTCATGAAAATTGGATCTCGGGACTACGAAGCTGGTCGTAAGGAGGTGAACGTCCTATTCTCCTTCTTCAGGAGGCGGGGATGAAGGGTAGAGCGCTTCTATTTCTTCCTGAAGTTGCTCGCCGAGATCCTGCATGAGTTCCTTGATTTCTAATACCAAGAGGGCTTTTTGGAGAATGTTCACGCCGATTCGGATATAAACCTGGATGTTCGGGATGAGAAAGAAGACGGCCATGGCTCCCTCGTCGCCGGTTATGAGAGTTTCCTGGCAGTCCCCGCATTTCAGGGTATGGCTCAGGATTTCGGAGAGGCGCATGTTTGTCCGGAGAATTTCGATACCCTTTCTCGACACGGGCGAATCGTCGCGTTGGTATAGGGTCGTGAAGTCGTCGGCTGTCAGTATTCCTATTTCCGATATGTCTGGATGGGACTCTCCCCAATATTGCAAAACCGGGGTGAGTTTCTCTTCCACTCGGGCGGCGGCTTCTTCCTTCCCGTCCAAGGTGGCATCTTTTTGCTCATCCATCCATCGATGGGCCTCGATGAGAAGGTGTTCCCAGGGCAGGGTGATGGATCGGGTGGGAGGTGGCGAGTAGCCCTCTGCCTGGAAGTCACCCTTTTTCCAGGACATAATTTCGTAGAAGGCCTCGATCCCGGTCTGTTCTCCGTGAACGGCGTGGATGATTTCCCCTTCCTCGATGTATATTCTTCCTGTCTTCTGGTTTTGCGTGACATTCAGAATGAGGTTCATGCGTCCCTGGGCGCTCATCTGGATGAGATCGGAGAGTTTTATGTTCGTGAATTGTCCTTTGAACCCTTCGTCCTCGGATTGTTTTAGGGGGGTAGCAGCGCTTTGTCTTGAATCTTCCATCACATCTTACTCCGTTTCCGATGTATATGATATCCACTGGATTAGCGCGAATGTCAACATATCTGATTGTGAATGTCAAGTAAGAATCGTTACGTGGAAACTATTGAGTTGTTTGGATTGCGGGCGGGCATGATGCTTAGAACGAGCTGGCCGAGCCTCTTTCTCTTTGTTGCCGGATTGGGTATAAGCGTTTACAAAGGAATAGGTAGGGGAGGGTAGGCATGAAATACGTGCTGGTGCGCGGGATTCCCGCGAGTTTTGATCGTTGCATCAAGCCGGTGGGTGACGAGCAGCCCATCGATGTGCCGCTGGCCGGGCAGCAGCACCGTCGTTACTGCGAGATCCTTTCGGAGCTGGGATGGACGGTGATTTGGATGCCCGCCGATGAGGAACTGCCCGACTGTCCCTTCGTGGAGGACACGGCCGTGGTGGCGGGCGGCAAGGCCCTCATTACCCGGCCCGGGGCGGCATCGAGGCGGGGCGAGGTGTCGGCCACGGCGGAGGTCCTGGGACACTTTTTGGACCTGACGCGGATGGAAGCCCCGGCCACCCTCGACGGCGGGGACGTCCTGCGTGTGGGTGACACGATCTTCGTGGGACGGACGGAACGGACGAACGACGCGGGAATCCGGACGCTTGCCGAGTGGGCGGGCGACTCCTGGACCGTCGTGCCCGTGGAGCTGTCGGGCGCGTTGCACCTCAAGACGATCGTCAACGCCTTGAACGATGAGCTGGTGGTGATCTCGGGGGAGGGAGTGGACCCCGCCGTCTTTTCCGGCCGTCGGGTGTTGAAGGTCCCCCGGGAAGAGGCAGCGCGGCTGAGCTTCCTGCCGCTGGGAGACCGGGTCCTTCTACCCCTGGACTGCCCCGAGACGGGGAAACTGTTCCAGGAAGAAGGATTTATCTTGATCCCCCTCGACATCTCCGAGATCCGGAAGGCGCAGGCGGGCCTGACCTGCATGTCCGTCCTCTTCGAGGCGTGAGGCATCCCGTGACCCCGGCGGAGGAAATCCTGAAAGAACGCATCGCGCGGGAAGGCCCCGTTTCGTTCCGGGACTTCATGGAGACGGCCCTCTATCACCCCGAGGCGGGTTATTACGCCGCCCGGACGGACCAGATCGGCGAGACGGGCGACTATTATACCTCGGGGTCCCTGGGGCCCTTGTTGGGGAAGATGCTGGCCCGCCAGTTCCGGGAGATGCTGGACGGCGTGAACGCGAACGCCCTCGTGGAGGTAGGGCCGGGGAAGGGAACCCTGGCGCGGGATATCCTGGAGGAACTGAAACAACAGGGGGTCGAAGTCCGCTACTTCATCGTGGAGAGAAGCCGGGCGCTGCGGGACGTCCAGGAAGGGGTCATGAAATCTTACGACGTCACATGGCGGGAGACCGT
>CAZKUZ010000158.1:0-3383 GCA_964556045.1 uncultured Thermodesulfobacteriota bacterium
ATGGCCTCGTGGATCAGCATGGACAGATCCACGATCGTTTCCTGGCTTCGCGTGCGGAACTTGAAGAATTTCCGCCCAAAGGCCACGTTGGGATAGTCGGCGATGGGAAGGATGAGCATGGCGATACACGCCAGCTGCCAGTTGCGGTAGAAAACGACAAAGATGAGCCCGACGATGGTGAAGAAAGCCCTCAACAAGCTCGTCACCGCCCCGGAAACGGCCCCCCGCAACAGGTTGACATCGTTGATGAGGCGGGAAAGGATCGCGCCCGTCGAGTTCTTGTAGAAGTAGGACAAATCCAGGTCCTGAAGGTGGAAATAGAGATCCCGGCGGATGTTGGCCACGATCCTCTGGCCGATATAGGCCATGAGATACCTCTGGCCATACATGGCCACGCCTTTCAAAAGGTAGAGGACGATGACAATCACCGGCAGGATCATGAGCTTGAAGACATCCTTGTTCAAAAAGATGTCATCGAGGACCGGCTTGACCAGGTAGGCCGAAAAGGCCGTCGTGAACGCCACGATCACCATACAGACCATCGCGACGATCAAACGCCCCATATAGGGCCTCACATACCGATAAAGACGCTCGATCTCCGGATGTTTACGCAGTGATGGCCGCCACATAGCGATAGATTACCTCGGCTGTCCTCTGGGAGGCCCCTGGCCCCCCTAATTTTTCTCTGATTTGTTTCAATTCTTCCCTTATCCTCTGTAATCTGCCGGGTTCCCCCAACAGGGCCCGGCACGTGGCCACAATCTTCTCGGGGGTCGCGTCATACTGGATCAATTCCGGATAAACCTCCCGTCCCGCCACGATATTCGCCAATCCAATCCAGGGAACCCGTATCAGAAGTCTCCCCAGAAGATACGAAATGAAGGAAACCTTATACACGATGACAGCGGGAACCGCAAGGAGTGCCGCTTCCAACGTGGCCGTTCCCGAGGCCATGACGATGAGGTCACAGCTTCCCATCACTCTCGTGGACTCTTCCTGCGAAATCTCCACGACGACACCTTCCCGCCGAAAGGCCTCCCGGAGCCGCTCCGGAGAGATCCCGGGCGCGGCGGGGATAACGTGGATAAGGGATGTTCCCTGCGTCTTGTCAAGCATGGCCGCCGCCTTCGCCATGATGGGCAAAAGACGGTCTACCTCGGAATTTCGGCTCCCCGGCATCCAGCCCACACGCCGTTTGCCTTCAGGGGAACGGTCCGATTCTCCCCACTTCTCGATCTTATCCACCAGGGGATGCCCGACGAAACTGACCTTGACCCCATGGGCCTCATAGAAATCCCTCTCAAACGGCAGGATGACAACCATCTCCTCCACATTCCTTGCGATCCGCTTGACCCTTCCCTGACGCCAGGCCCAGACCTGAGGACTGATGTAGAAAACGACGGGGATACCAAACCTCCTCGCCCGCCCCGCGAAAAAGAGATTAAACTCGGCATAATCGATAAGGACCACAACCCTGGGAGGGTTCTCTTTAAGCTGTCGAATCAGCCAGCGATAGGCCTTGATCAGCCTTGGGAGAACGGAAAAGACTTCGACGGTTCCCACGACAGCCAACTCCCGAACATGATGACCGATTTCAACCCCTTCCGCCGCCATTCTATCCCCGCCGATACCCACGAAGGAAAGGCTTGGGTCCAGGCGTTTCAATTCGGAAACAAGAGAGGCGCCGTGGAGATCCCCCGAGGTTTCCCCGGCCACGATTAAAATTCTCTTCTTTCCCTCTACCATATCAGTTATGGGACAGCTGAAACGTCTCAAGGCGCTTCAGCATTTCTTCCTTGATGGTGGTCGCCAGGGCCAGGGCGCGAAGCCCATCTTCCCCCGTAACCCTTACCGGTCCATCTTCCTTCACGGCCTTTAGGAAGGAAGCGATTTCCTCTTCGAGGGCGTCTTTGGGGGGAACTTTCAGTTTTCGCGGGAGGATAATCGGGCGTCCCAAAAGCTGACGTTCGACCTTTTTGACCCACGTCACCTCATGGTTCAACAGGTCGATGGAAAGATAGCCGTTCTCCTGAAACAGGCGGAACTTCCGCGTCTTTTCCTTGGAAACGCGGCTCGCGGTAAGATTGGCCACGCACCCGCTTTCGAATTCGAGCCGGACGTTCGCGATGTCCCCCTGCGGGGTCAAAACGGGAACCCCCGCGGCGGAAACGTGTGTCACGGGACTATTCACGTAATGAATCACCAGATCAAGGTCATGAATCATCAGATCCAGGACCACGTCCACATCCGTTCCCCGTTTCGAGAAATTCCCCAGACGGTGGACCTCCACAAAAAGGGGCTTTTGAATCAGGGAGTCGGCCCTCAAGATGGCGGGATTAAACCGCTCCACGTGTCCTACCTGGAGCTTTACGCCCGCCTTCTTGGCGGTTTCAATCAGCTCCTCCGCCTGCTCCAGTGTGGTACAGAGTGGTTTTTCGATGAGGGTATGAATTCCGTGGGCGAGACAATGCTTCCCTATGTCAAAGTGCGTCGAGGTCGGGGTGGCGATGCTGATCGCTTCCACCCTGTCAAACAGCTCTCGATAATCGGTAAGGGAATCAACACCCAGGGATTTCGCGACCTTCTTCGCCCGCCTCTCATTGATATCAGCAACCGCGACAAGTTCACAAGACCCAAGCTGCCGGTACTTCTTGGCGTGAAAGGCACCCAAACGCCCAACACCGATAATCCCCACCTTTATGGGATTCATTACCTACAAATTCCACGTTTCGTTGTTTTCAAAAAATCGACGAATTTTTGTACCGCCTCGATCTTTCCGATCGGATCAGCTTCAATCTGACCTATCCCCTCCGACATCTTGAGTCCCGATCTGAAAATCAGCCGGTAGGCCTTTTTCAACGCCGAAATCGTCTCCTCCGGGAAGTCATGCCGACGCAACCCGATGGTATTGAGTCCATAGAGTTTCGACCGGCTCCCCGCAGCCTTGACGTAGGGAGGAACATCAAGAGAAACTCCCGTCATCCCACTGATAAACGAATAGGACCCAATCCGGGCGAACTGATGAACCGCCGAGAGGGCACCAATGATCGAGAAATCTTCAATGGTCACGTGCCCGGCAAGCGTGGCGACATTCGCGAGAATATTGTAATCCCCAAGAATGCAATCGTGCGCGATATGGACGTACGACATGATAAAATTCCCGTTCCCGATTTTCGTCTGTCCGCCACCGCCCACGGTGCCTCGGTTGATCGTTACATATTCCCTGATTACGTTGCCATCCCCGATCACGAGGGTCGTTTCTTCCCCCTTGAACTTGAGGTCCTGAGGGATCTCCCCCACAGAAGCGAATTGATAAATCCTACAATTGTTTCCAATTGTTGTAGGTCCTTTCACCACCGAGTGGGGACCGATATAACACCCAT
>CAZKUZ010000159.1:0-2516 GCA_964556045.1 uncultured Thermodesulfobacteriota bacterium
CGGGCCCGGCTCCAGGCGATCGAGGAGGAAATGGTCGCGCTCGAGGACGAACTCCAGGAGAAGATCGACCTTTTGGCCCTGAAATACGACCCCGAAAACTTCCCCATCGACGAGATCAACATCAAACCCCGCCGCTCGGACGTCTCTGTCAAGACGTGCGCGCTTGTGTGGAAGGACGCGGAAACCGGGCGCTGACCTATTCGCTTTCCACGGCATCGCTGTGGAGAAAGCAGCGGACGAAGTGTCCCGGCTCCGGCTCGGTCAGCGCGGGGGAAGAGGTTTTGCAGATTTCTTTTTTGAAGGGACACCGGGGGTGAAACAGGCAGCCTGTTGGCAGATTGATGGGATCCGGCATGTCCCCCTCCAGGCGGATAACGGGACGCTTCTTCTCCGGGTCCGGCACGGGAGAGGCCGCCAGCAAGGCCTTTGTGTAGGGGGAGAGGGGGCGATGGTAGAGGGCCTTTTTCGGTGCCAGCTCCACGATCTTTCCCAGGTACATGACCGCCACGCGGTCACTGATGAACTGCACCACATGGAGGTCATGGGAGATGAAGAGGTAGGTCAGTCCGAGCCTCTCCTGGAGTTCCAGAAAGAGGTTCAAGACCTGGGCCTGAATGGAGACATCGAGGGCGGAAACCGGCTCGTCGCAGATGATCAGGGCCGGGTTCAGGGCGAGCGCCCGGGCAAGCCCGACGCGCTGACGCTGTCCCCCGCTGAACTCGTGGGGGTACCGGTTGGCATGATCCGGCTGGAGTCCCACCAACCTCAACAGTTCGCTCAGGCGTTCCCTGCGCTCCGCGGGGGTGCCGATGCCGTGGACGTCCAGTGGTTCCCGGATGATACTCCCCACCTTCATCCTCGGGTTCAGCGATGAAAAGGGGTCCTGGAAAACGACCTGGACCTTTCTCCGAAAGGTCTTCAGCGCCTCCCCTTTGAGCGTTGTGACGTCCGCCCCCTCGAAGGAGACCTTTCCCCTGAATCCATCCTCCAGGCGGGCCAGGATCCGGCCGAGGGTCGATTTACCGCACCCGGACTCCCCGACCAGTCCCAGGGTTTCCCCCTCCCTGATCTCGAGGTCGATCCCGTTCAGGGCGTGGACGACGGCCGCCTTGGTTCCCAGCAGACCCCGGCTGACCGGATAGTCCTTGTAGATTTTTTCCGCCGTCATCAGGGGAGACGGTTCCGTCATTGCCTCAATGCTCCTCTCCCGCATAGCGCCAGCACCGCACGAGATGTCCCGGATCCCCGCATGAGAACAGGGGCGGCATCGCCTGCTCGCACCGCTCGAAGGCCTGGTCGCATCTGTCGCGAAAGGCACAACCCTTCGGGAGCTGGATCAGATTCGGGACCATCCCCGGGATGGAGGGAAGAGACCGCTTCCCCTCGATCTCCACGTAACGTCCGGGGAGCGAGCGCAGCAATCCCTGGGTGTAGGGGTGACGGGGGGTCTTGAAAATCGCCTCGGTTTCGGCCTGTTCCACGATCTTTCCCGCATACATGACCACAATCCGCTGGGTCGTCTGCGCCACGATCCCGAGATCATGGGTGATGAGAAGCATGGACATGCCCAGATCGTCCTGAAGCTCCTGAATCAGCTCGAGAATCTGCGCCTGGATCGTCACGTCCAGGGCCGTCGTCGGCTCGTCGGCGATCATCAGCTCCGGGTCACAGGCCAGGGCATGGCGATCATCACGCGCTGGCGCAGTCCCCCGGAAAGCTGGTGGGGATAGGCGGCCATCCTCGATTCCGGGGACGGGATTCTCACACGGCGCAGGAGTTCCACGGCGCGTTCTTCCACGGCGGTCCTGTCCATGTGGGGAAAATGGGTCTGGATCATCTCGCGAATCTGGAACCCTATCTTGAAGACGGGATTGAGCGAAGTCATGGGATCCTGAAAGACCATGGAGATCGATCGGCCCCGGAGGGCGCGCATCTCGCTCTCCGACACCCGGAGGAGATCCCGATCCTTGAAACGTAACGCCCTGCCCGAAATACGGGCAGGGGGGACTGGGAGGAGCCGCAGAATCGAAAGGGCCGTGACACTCTTGCCGCACCCCGATTCACCCACCAGGCCGACGATTTCCCCCTTGTTGATCTTGAAGCTGACGTCGTCCACGGCATGGACCACCCCCTCGGAGGTATCGAACGTAACGGTAAGGCCGTCGATCTTCAAAAGCGGTGCTTCTTTCTGCATATCCCATCCGGTGGTAAAGGTGCTTCGAATTCTCGTGCCTGTTTACCAACCTCCCTCCTCAAAGTCAATGGAGCCCGAGGGAATCTGGCCTTATACGAAAATTGATAGGACCATGACTTGCAAAAACCGCCCCTCATGGATAAGGTAGGGCGGGTTCCGGTAAAAAACGCCCGTGAACCGTCAACCATCAACCTCGATTATCGAAGGGAAGGATAAAAATGAAGACAAAACACTTTCTCGTGCTCGCCCTTTCCATGCTGCTCCTGTTCGGATGCGGGGGATCTTCCGACGACGGGAGTTCCTCGGCTGAACCGCTCACCCT
>CAZKUZ010000160.1:0-4156 GCA_964556045.1 uncultured Thermodesulfobacteriota bacterium
CAGACCGCTTTCGGGATGGATTTGGCCCCGGCCATTGCGGTCAGGTGGGAGATCCCTTTCACCACCGATGTGGTGGATATCGAAGTGGCGGAGGGGCTTATCGCGATTCGTCAGATGTACAGCGGAAAGGTCAACGCGAAGGTTTCTTTGAAACCGGCGGACAAGTGGCTGGTAACGGTTCGGGCGGGGGCCTTCCCTGCGGAGGACATCCCCACCGTGTCGGGCGAGCTCCAGGAGATCGCGGGTTCCGTCGAAGGGGACTTTTCCGCCCGCACCTTCGTGGAGTACCTGGAGGCGGCCGTGGGGGATGTGGACATCACCCAGGCGGATATCATCGTCTCCGTGGGCAGGGGGATCAAGGACGCGGATAATATCCCCATCGCTCAGGAACTGGCGGACGCCCTGGGCGGCGTGGTGGCCTGTTCCCGTCCCGTGGCGGACAAGAAATGGCTTCCGAAGGAACGGCAGGTGGGAACCTCCGGGAAAACCGTCAAGCCCAAGGTTTATATCGCCCTGGGGATCAGCGGCGCCTTCCAGCACCAGGCGGGCATGAAGGGAGCCAACACGATCATTGCGGTGAACAAGGACCCGAAGGCGCCTATCTTCGGTATCGCCCACTACGGCATCGTGGACGACCTGTTCAAAGTCGTGCCCGCGTTGACGGAGAAGGTGAAGGAGTTGAGGGGATAAATCGTTTCTTTCGTTATCTCGTTCAACAGGCTGAATGCACTAACGGAACAAACGAGATAAACGTGATAAACGGGACAAACCAAACAAGCGGGAGTTTTTATGGATTTTGAACTGAACATGGAACAGAGAGAGATCGTCAAGGCGGCGAGGGAGTTCGCCGAGGGGGAATTCGATCCCCAGCTCGCGATGGAGCTGGAGAAGTCCCACGAGTTTCCCTTCGATATTCGGAAAAAGGCCTGCCAGCTGGGTTTCATCGGGATTCACTTCCCTGAGGAATTCGGCGGACAGGGCTACGGGATCTTCGAGAACGCCTTGATCGTGGAGGAGTTCTGCCGGAGGGATTCGGGGATCGGCAGCGCGGTGGTCCTTTCCGATTTTTCCTCGGAGATCATCATGCGTTTCGGTTCGGAAGAACAGAAGAAGGCGTATCTCCCGAAAGTGGCCTCCGGGGAGTATATCTCCGGCGGAGGTTACACGGAGCCGGACCACGGCAGTGATATCACCTTCATGAATACGACGGCGGTGAAGGACGGGGATTCGTATGTCATCAACGGTTCCAAGACCTTCATCACCAACGGGGGCTACGCCAAGTTTCTCATCGTGCTTTGCCAGACGGACGAGAACGCCTCGCCCACCTACCGGGGGCAGAGCACCTTCATCGTTCCCACCGACGTGGAGGGGCTCGAGGCGGTGGAGATAGAAGACAAGATGGGACTGAAGATGACCTCCACATGCGAGATCTACCTGAACAACGTGCGGATCCCCGCGGAAAACCTCATCGGGAAAGAGGGACGAGGCTTCTATCAGGTGCTGGAATTCTTCGATGAGAGCCGCGTGGAGATCGCGGCGCAGGCCCTGGGAATCGCCCAGGGGGCGCTGGACCGGACCATCGCCTACATCAAGGAACGGAGCCAGTTCGGCAGGAAGATCGCGGCATTTCAGGTCAACCAGCACAAGGCGGCGGATATGGCCACCCGGGTCGAGCTGGCCAGGCTCATCGTCTACAAGGCCGCCTGGAACTACGACAAGGGGCGGATCGATCCGGTGTTGACCTCCATGGCCAAGATGACGGCGGGCCGGACGGCGGTGGAGGTCTGTGACGAGGCGATCCAGATGCACGGTGGCTACGGTTACATCATGGAGAACGAGGTGGAACGGTTCTACCGGGACGCCAAGATCACGGAGATTTACGAGGGGACCCGGGAGATCCAGAAGAACACCATCGCGTCCACCCTCGTGGGAAGGTTTAAGTAAAGGGGGACGAAATCCCGGTATGAGATCGAAGCATTACACCGTGGGTGGAACCGCGAAGAGGATGGCGGGCCTGAAGTCCGAAGACCGAAGTCTGAAGTCTGAGGTTTTTGGTTTTCGGCTGGGTGCCGGTCATTCGGGAGAAGACCGCCCATGAAAGAAGTTCTCGTCATCGGCGGAGGCATCGCGGGGATCCAGGCATCCCTGGACATGGCGGACGCAGGTTTCACGGTTCATCTCGTGGAAAAAGAGCCCACCATCGGCGGGCACATGGCCCAGACCGACAAGGTGTTCCCGACGTTGGACTGCTCATCCTGCATCCTGACACCCAAGATGGTCAGCGTGGGGCAGCATCCCAACATCCGTCTCTACACCCTCAGCGAGGTGACGAAGATCGACGGAAAGGCGGGGGACTTTACCGTTAACATCCTCCGACACCCCCGCTACGTGGACGAATCGGCCTGCACGGGGTGCGGTGCCTGCGCCGAGGCGTGCGTGATGAAAGGCCGGATTCCCAATGCCTTCGACATGGGGATCGGGAAACGCGGGGCCGTCTATATCGCCTTTCCCCAGGCGGTTCCCCTGAAGTACGCCATCGATCCGGAAACGTGCCTGACGTTGAGCCGGGGAAAGTGCAAGAAGGGGCCCCCCTGCAAGCTGGCCTGCGACGCCGACGCCATCGACTTCAAGGACACGGAGAAGACCTTGACGGTCCATGTGGGGGCCATTGTCGTCGCCACGGGCTACGATCCCTTCGACCCGAGGCTGAAACCGGAATATGGCTATGGAAAGTATCCGGAGGTCCTGACCGCCCTGGAGGTGGAGCGGCTGTGCAGCGCGTCGGGTCCCACCTTGGGGGAGATCGTGGTCAACGGGAAGAAGCCGAGCAAGGTCTTTTTCATTCACTGCGTGGGTTCCAGGGATCACACGGTGGACAACCTCTATTGCAGCCGGGTCTGCTGCATGTTCACCGCGAAACAGGCGCACCTGGTGAAGGACAAGGTCCCCGACGCGAAGGTAACGGTGACGTATATCGATATCCGGGCCTTCGGCAAGGGCTACGAGGAGTTCTACGAACGGGTCCAGAGCGAGGGAATTATCTACCGGCGGGGAGTCATCTCGGAGGTCTTCAAGAAGGGGGATAAACTTTACGTGAGAGGCGAAGATACCTTCCTGGGCGAAATCTACGAGGAAGAGGCGGACATGGTGGTCCTGGCGGCGGGGCTTGTGCAGCGGAAGGGACTGGAAGTGATCGAGGCGCTGGGCGTCCAGAAAGGCGACGACCGGTTTTTCTGCGGTCCCTCCCCCCTGGATCCCGTTGAGACGGGGATCGAGGGGGTTTACCTGGCGGGTTGCTGCGCGGGGCCGAAGGACATCCCGGATACGGTTGTTCAGGCCAGCGGGGCGGCGTCTCGTGCCATGACGATCCTGTCGAGGGAGGAGGCGGCATGAGGATAGGGGTTTACGTCTGTCATTGCGGCATCAATATCGCCTCGGTTGTGGACGTGGCCGCCGTGCGGGATTACGCGAAGACCCTTCCGGATGTCGTGCTCGCCAAGGATTACCAGTATATGTGCTCCGATCCGGGACAGGAGATGGTGCGGGAAGATATCGGGGAGCACCGACTGGACCGGGTGGTCATCGCGGCCTGTTCCCCCCGGATGCACGAAGCGACCTTTCGGAAAGTCATGGAGAAGGGGGGGATCAACGCCTACTACTTCGAAGAAGCCAACATCCGGGAACAGTGTTCCTGGGTGCATTCGGATCGCGCTGTCGCCACGGAGAAGGCGAAGGAACTGGTGGCCGCGGCCGTGGCCCGCGTGCATCTCCAGGAATCCCTCCAGGAAAAAGAGGCCTCGGTCATTCCGGCCGCCCTGGTTATCGGAGGGGGAATCGCGGGATTGACAGCCGCCAAAGACCTGGCGGAAGCGGGCTTCAGGGTGACCCTCCTGGAGCGGAACCCCTATCTCGGGGGGCACGTGGCCAAGTGGACCGACACCTTCCCCAACATGGCCAAGGCGAGGGATTTTCTCACCCCCTTGATGGAAGCGGCTCATACCCACCCCAACATTGAAGTCATCACCTCGGGCGAATTGGTCGACCTGGAGGGGTTCGTGGGGAATTACCAGGCCAAGGTCACGGTAACGCCTCGCTACGTGAATGAAGCGGCCTGTACCCGGTGCGGGAAATGTATCGAAGTTTGTCCCGTGGAGGT
>CAZKUZ010000161.1:0-5264 GCA_964556045.1 uncultured Thermodesulfobacteriota bacterium
CGCGTATTTGCTGCTCTCGCCGACCTTGGGGATGTCGCCCGTCAGGGGTATATTCATCCCGATGTAGATGGTTTTTGCTTGGACGGCGGGGGCATGGGAAAACCCGATCCCGACCATCAACAAGGCCAGTGCAAATGTTACCGCGAAAAATCCCTTCTTCATAAAACCCTCCTTTAAAAAAGTTTTTGATTAGGGTGAAAACATATCTCTATTACACGGGGTTTGTCAAGATTGGTTTCTCTATATAGAACCGCCCTGGGTTTTTTGTCAAAATCCCGTCTCTCCTTCACGGTTTGCTCGTTTTCATGATGGGAATTTATTGCATATTTCTTCAATTATGTCAACAATTATTTCGAAAAACAAAATTTTATCATTTTATTCTTGACATTTTCATCAAATAAGTTTAGAAATTTTTATAAAGGATATCTCGGGAAAACAAGGGAAGAGCCAAGCAGGAGATCCCCCGCGAATGAAAAGGACACCGTTATACGACTGGCATAAAGGGCATGGCGCCAACATGGCGGAATTCGGCGGTTACGAGATGCCCCTGTGGTACGGGTCGGCAAAGGAAGAACACCTCTCCGTCCTGACGAGGGTCGGCCTTTTTGACACGAGCCACATGGCGGTGGTCGAGGTAAAGGGAAGCAGCGCCTTTCATCTTCTCCAGAAGTGTTTTTCCCGAGATCTTCGGGCGTGCCTTGGGCCCACGAAACGGCCTTTGACTCCCGGCAACTGTGTCTACGGCGTCTTTCTGGACATATCGGGGGGCGTGGTGGATGACGCCATCGTCGATCAGCTCGACGAGAACCACTATCTATGCGTGGTCAACGCGGGTATGGGAGATGTTCTGGCGCGTCATCTGGGGGACCATGCCGAAGGGCTGTCCGTCGACATTCGGGACCTCACCGACGAGGTCGGCAAGATCGATATCCAGGGTCCCGCTGCCGCCAAGGTCTTGAAAAAGGTGCTCCGAGATCCCGATGACGTTTTCGAGGGAATGCGCTATTTCAGCTTCAAGGGATGTTTCGAGGAATACTCTGGACCCGCGGGCACCGTCCTTTTGAAGAATAATATTCCCATCCTTCTCTCCCGAACGGGCTATACTGGAGAATTCGGGTTTGAAATCTTTTGCGATCCCACCCGCGTTGTCGAGATCTGGGAAACGATTCTCGACGCGGGTCGTGACTTTGGGATCACCCCTTGCGGGTTGGCCGCAAGAGACTCCCTCCGGGCCGGGGCCGTCCTCCCCCTTTCCCATCAGGATATCGGCCCCTGGCCCTTCCTCCGAAACCCATGGATCTTCGCCCTCCCGTTCAATGAGGATCAAACGGGTTTTACCAAGGATTTCACCGGCGGAGAGGCCCTTCTGGAAATCCGTGACGCGGACTATACCCTCCCCTTCATCGGCAACGACCTGAGGAAGGTTCCCGTTACCGAGGCTACCGTGGTTCAGACCCTCGACGGGAGCCCTATCGGAACCGTGCTGACATGCGTTTCCGACATGGGAATCGGAAAGGTGGAGGATAGGATTTACAGCATCGCCAGTCCCGACAAGCCCGAGGGGTTTGCGCCCCGAGGATTGAGCTGTGGTTTCGTCAAGGTGAAGAAGGCCCTCAAGGCGGGGGAAACGATCCGGCTCACGGACGGACGACGGGCCATCAACGTCGCCGTCACCTACGACATCCGACCGGACAGGACGGCCCGGGTCCCGATCCAATCCATGTTATAGAATATTCCTTGTCGGAGAGAGGCCGGGAACGTGGGAAAAACCGACAAGGATCGTAGACCCGGATGAACGAAGTAAACGAAAAATTTTTTACCTTCAAAGAGGAGAGACGAAATGAAAGAACTCAACGAGTTGATTTTACCGGACGACGTCCGATTCACCGAAGAGCACGAATGGGCACGCAGGGAAGGCGAGACCGTCCGCGTGGGCATCTCCGACTACGCCCAGGATCAGCTGGGTGACATCGTCTTCGTGGAGCTCCCCGAGGTGGGAAGCAGCTTCGGCAAAGGTGACGAATTTGGCACGGTGGAATCGGTCAAGACGGTCTCGGAACTCTACATGCCGATGGGGGGTGAGGTGGTCGCCGTCAACGAAGAGCTGGCGGATCATCCGGAGTATGTCAACACAGATCCCTACGGGAAAGGCTGGATGATCGAGATCGATCCCAGCGATATCGGAGAGTTGGAAAACCTGTTGGATAAGGAAGCCTATCTGAAACAACTGGAGGGATAATCCCATGAGATACCTCCCCCATACCGATGAGGAAATCCGGGAGATGCTCCAGGTGATCGGGGTCGAAAGCCTCGATGACCTCTTTAAAACCATCCCGGACGACTGCCGCCGTACCGACGACCTGGACCTTCCGGAACCCCTGACGGAGTGGGAGCTGAATGCCCACATGGATGCCTTGAGCGCCCGGATGCACGTTCCTCCGGAGGTCAAGGTCTTTCTGGGAGCGGGCAGCTACCATCACTACATCCCCGAGGCGGTCAAGCAGCTCCTCCTTCGCAGTGAGTTCTACACCGCCTATACTCCTTACCAGCCCGAGATCAGCCAGGGAACCCTCCAGGCCATCTACGAGTACCAGACGCTCGTGACCCGGCTCCTGGGGATGGAGGTGGCCAACGCCTCCATGTACGACGGGGCCTCCGCCCTGGCGGAAGCCCTCCTTATGGCCATTCGGGTTACTAAACGGAAAAAGGTCGCGGTTTCATCGCTGATTCACCCGAACTACCGGAAGGTCGTCGAGACCTATCTGGAGGCGCCGGGATATGAAATTACCTATCTCCCCGCCTTGAAGGACGGGACATCGGATCTGTCCGGGCTTGCGTCTCTGGAGGAATACGCGGCGGTGGCGATCCAGTCCCCCAACTTCTACGGGTGCATCGAGGATCTGAAGGCCTTGGGTGAAAGGATCCACAGCGATCCCAAAACCCTTTTCATCGTCGGCTTTACCGAGCCCCTCGCCTACGGGCTGTTGACCCCTCCGGGCGCCTTCGGGGCCGATATCGTCTGCGGCGAGGGACAGAGCCTCGGCATTCCCCAGTCCTTCGGAGGGCCGGGGCTGGGCATGTTCGCCACGAGAATGAAATACGTCCGGAGCATGCCGGGGCGACTGGTGGGGCAGACGGTGGACAAGGATGGGAAAAGGGGTTTTGTCCTGACCCTCTCCACCCGTGAGCAGCACATCCGCCGGGAACGGGCCACGTCGAACATCTGTTCCAACGAGGGGCTCTGCGCCCTTGCCTCGGCCATGTATATGGCCTGTTTGGGAAAGAGCGGCATCCGCGATCTGGCCCAGCTCAACCACGACAAGGCGGAATATCTCAAACGAGGCCTCAAGGAAGCCGGTGCGGAGATTCCGTTCGCCGCCCCGACCTTCAATGAATTTGTGGCGAAATTACCCCCTTCTTTTAAAAGGAAACGCGAGGAGATCCTGGAGCGGAAGATCGTGGCGGGACTTCCCCTTGAACCCTACTATCCCGAACTTGCCGACCACTACCTCTTCTGCGCCACGGAAACCGTCCGCAAGGAGGACATGGACGCCCTCGTCAAGGAGGTGCAGTCATGAAAGAATCCGTCGGAACCACCGGACTGGTCATGAACGAACCCCTTCTCTGGGAGAAGGGACGGGAGGGAAGGATCGGGTTTTCCATGCCCGAACGGGACGTTCCCGTTTCTCCCCTCGACGAAACCTTGACGAGCGGGGGACCCGAGTTCCCCGATTTGAGCGAGGTGGACGTGGTGCGCCACTATACCCGGCTTTCCCAGTGGAACTACGGGGTGGACACGGGCATGTACCCCCTCGGGTCCTGCACCATGAAGTATAATCCCAAGACCCACGAACGCCAGGCGTCCCTGCCTGGGTTTGCCGGGGCGCATCCGCTCCTCCCCGAATCCTTCGCCCAGGGGATCCTGGAACTCATGTACAACCTGGAACGCCACCTCGCCGAGATCACGGGTCTGTCCGCCGTGACGCTCCAGCCCTCGGCGGGGGCTCACGGTGAACTCACCGGGATGATGATCGTTCGCGCCTATCACAACGACCGAGGCGCTCCCCGGCACAAGATCCTCATCCCCGACACGGCGCACGGAACCAACCCGGCGAGCTGCGCCCTCTGCGGATTCGCCGCCGTTCCCGTCGCGTCCAACGACCAGGGGATCCTGGCGCCGGAGACCATCGCGGCGGTCATGGACGAGGACACGGCGGGCATCATGATCACCAATCCCAATACCCTTGGGCTGTTCGAGGAAAACATCAAGGCCATCGCCGAAATCGTTCACGCCAAGGGGGGACTGGTCTACATGGACGGGGCCAACATGAATGCCATGATGGGGATCGTCAGCATGGGAGAGATCGGGGTGGACCTCATGCACCTGAATCTCCATAAGACCTTTTCCACGCCCCACGGCGGGGGCGGCCCCGGGGCGGGGCCCGTCTGCGTCAGGGAGGATCTGGTGCCCTATCTCCCCGTTCCGAGGGTGGTCAAGGAAGAGGACGTCTACGTTCTGTCGGAGGATTTTCCCAAGTCCATCGGGAAGATTCACGCCTTCTACGGCAATGTGGGGGTTCTCATCAAGGCCTACAGTTATATCCTCAGCCTGGGGCGGCATCTGAAGAAGGTCAGCCAACTGGCCGTTCTGAACGCAAACTACGTCAAGGAGCGGCTCAAGGGAACCTTCCACCTTCCCTATGACCGACCCTGCATGCACGAGTGCGTCTTCACGGACAAGTTTCAGGAAACCCACAAGGTCACTACGCTCGATATGGCCAAACGACTCATCGATTACGGGTTTCATCCTCCCACGATCTACTTCCCCCTCGTGGTTCACGGGGCCATCATGATCGAGCCGACGGAAACGGAGTCCAAGGAGACCCTCGACGATTTCATTGAAGCCTGCAAGATAGTCGCGGAAGAGGCGGAGGCAACACCCGAACGGCTCCGCGAGGCGCCGACCAAGCCGAAGGTGCGGCGTTTGGATGAAACGCTGGCGGCGCGGCATCCCCACTTGGCGGGGTGAACGGAAACGCGCGCTGGAGAGAGGATCGAACCTTGCCGTCCATGAAGTTCGTCAACCTGGAAGGTCTCCAGGATTACATCCCCCTTCTTCACATGCAGCATCGCCTGGTCTCCCAGCGTCACACGGGAACCCTTGAGACGGATGTCGCCCTTGTCTTGGAACATACCCCGGTTTTTACCCTGGGTCGAAACGCGGGCCGGGAAAACCTCATGGTTTCGGAAGACTTCTTGCGCCA
>CAZKUZ010000162.1:0-9788 GCA_964556045.1 uncultured Thermodesulfobacteriota bacterium
AGGATACGGACAAACCCGTCACGGTCGAGGACATCCAGAAGATCGTCTGTGAACACTTCGGCATTCGAATCTCCGACATCAAGTCCAAGCGACGTTCCAAGTCCCTCGTCTTACCAAGACAGATCGCCATGTATCTCTCGAGAAACCTCTGCAAAGTCTCCCTTGCCGACATTGGAGACAAATTCGGAGGAAAGGATCACTCAACCGTCATTCACGCCATCAATAAAATAGAAGGCCAACTTGAAAAAAACCCCCACCTCATGCAGACCATTGAAGAAATCAAGTCGAAAATCTATTCATAAACCCGTGGATAAAAGGGGCACATATGTGAACAACCACCTTCCTCTCTTCCCACACGGACCACAAGGCTCTCCGTACACATTCATACACACCTCATCCCCAGAAAAATCCACGGATCCACCCACCCTATCCCCCTCAGAAAGGGCACTTATGAACATATCCAGATCCCTGATTCTGACGCTTACTTTATATAAGAGAAAAAACATAAACATATAAACAAGGAGGCAAATGTGGATATTCAAGTGCAACAACCTATATTTGCAAAGGTCCTGAACTATATTCAAAGCATTTCAGACAAGAAGAGCACCATGCCGATACTTTCCTACTTTCTCATGGAAGCTCGTGAAAATGAGGGTCTCAAGCTTTTCGCTACGGATCTGAATGTCGGGCTTATCATTAAAACGGAGGCCCACGTATCTGAACCTGGAACTATCCTTCTCCCTTCGAAAAAACTTTTTTCCATTGTCCACGAGCTCCCGGAAAAGATCATACACATTTCCACGGGGGAAAAAGAGGGTTGGTGCAACATCACCTGTGAGAAATCCCGCTTTAAACTCCCCCATCTCGACGCGGGTTCTTTTCCAAAGGTTCCGGAGTTTCCCGAAGAATTCTCGAACACCTTGCCGTCCGATCTTCTTATTTCAATTCTGGAGAAGACACTCTTTGCCGCGGCCAACGAGGAAACTCGTTACAACCTCAACTGCATTTTCATGAAGAAGTACCCAGAAGAAGAAATCATGCGGATCGTTGCGACGGATGGCCACCGATTGGTTCAGATGGATCTCAGTGCGCTGAAGGATCTGGCGCTGGACGATTCGGTCATGATACCCAAGCGCGGAATGACGGAGCTTAAGCGCGTCCTCAGCGACGCCAAGGTTAGCCTGGTGGGATTCGAGGTCAAAGACAAGAACGCCTATTTCCAGATGGAAAACGTGGGAATGGTCGTGAGGCTTATGGAAGGCGATTATCCCGATTACCAGCAGGTTATTCCCAAAACGCACGGTAGATTGATCCACATTAACAGGTGGGATCTCATAACGGGTTTGAGGCGAGTGTCGAGAATCGTAAACGACGTGGATGAAGGGGCAAAATTTGCCTTTCGAAATGACGGACTTATCTTAAAGATGGGAGACGCGAATACGGGAATTGCGCAGGAGGTCATCGAGACCTCCTACAAAGGGGATCCCATCACATTTGCCTTCAATTACAGGTATTGTTTGGACATCCTTGGAGCCATAGAGGAAGAGGAGGTGGAGATTGAACTTCTTGACGAGGACAATCCGGGTATATTCAGGGGGAAGGGGAACACCGAAGTCTTTTACCTAATTATGCCTATGCGGATAGAGGAAGACGAGAATGAGTGAGAAGTCGAAAGTCGATTACGATGCGAAGAATATCAGGGTCCTGGAAGGTCTCGAGGCCGTCAGGAAACGGCCCGCCATGTACATCGGGAACACGGGGCCCGAGGGCCTGCATCACCTGGCGTTCGAGATTGTCGACAACAGTATCGATGAGGCCCTGGCCGGGTACTGCTCCCGGATAGACGTGACGTTGCTGATGGACAACAGTGTCCAGGTAAAGGACGACGGACGGGGGATACCCGTGGATATCCATCCCGAGGAAAAGGTTCCCGCCGCGCAGGTGGTCATGACGAAGCTTCATGCGGGAGGAAAGTTTGACCGCAAGAGCTACAAGGTGTCCGGCGGACTCCACGGGGTGGGGCTTTCCGTCGTCAACGCCCTCTCCGAATACGTGGAACTGGAGATAAAGCGGGATGGAAAGGTCTATCACCAGCGCTACGAACACGGGCGTCCCGTCACGGAGCTGGAGGTGGTGGGAAAGACGAAGAAGACGGGAACCATCGTTACGTTCCGCCCCGATCCGGAGATATTCGGGGATATCGTTTTCAGTTTCGACGTCTTGGCTCAACGCCTGAGGGAACTTGCCTTCCTGAACAAGGGCCTGAGGATCACGCTCTCGGACGAGAAGACGGGTAAGCAGCAGGAATATTTCTACAAAGGAGGCATCGCCTCTTTCGTGGAATACCTCAACAGGAACAAGACCTGTCTCCACAAGAAGCCCATCTACTTTTCCGGCCAGAGGAACGGCGTGCAGATAGAGGTGGCCTTCCAGTACAACGACGGCTATTCGGAAAATCTCTTCTCTTTCGCCAACAACATCAACACCCACGAGGGCGGCACGCACCTGTCGGGTTTCAAAACGTCCCTCACGCGCACCATCAACAGCTACGCGGAAAAGATGGGATTGACGAAGAATCTCAAGGTTTCCCTTTCGGGGGACGACGTGAGAGAGGGGCTCGCCGGGGTCGTCAGTGTGAAGGTTCCGGAGCCCCAGTTCGAGGGGCAGACGAAGACGAAGCTCGGGAACAGCGAGGTCAAGGGCTACGTGGAGAGCTTCGTGAACGAGAACTTGAGCACGTACTGGGAGGAAAACCCCTCCGTTGCCAAGCAGATCATCCAGAAGGTCATCAGTTCGGCGCGGGCGAGAGACGCGGCGCGAAAGGCGAGGGAGCTGACCCGGCGGAAGGGGGCACTCGATTCCGCCGCTCTTCCCGGCAAGCTGGCGGACTGCCAGACGAGGGATCCCATGCAGGCGGAGCTCTACCTGGTGGAGGGTGATTCCGCGGGGGGTTCCGCGAAGCAGGGGCGGGAGAAGCGGACCCAGGCGATTCTCCCCCTGAAAGGGAAGATCCTGAACGTGGAGAAGGCCCGCCTCGACAAGATGCTCTCCAATGAGGAGATAAAGACGATCATTTCCGCCCTCGGGACGGGAATCGGGGAGAGCGATTTCAAGATAGAAAAACTACGCTATCATAAGATTATCATCATGACGGACGCCGATGTGGACGGATCCCATATCCGGACGTTGATACTGACCTTCTTCTATCGGCAGATGCCTGAGATCATCGAGCATGGTCACCTCTATATCGCCCAGCCGCCCCTCTATCGTGTCAAGAAGGGAAGGTCGGTGACCTACTTTTCCGATGATCTTGAACTGAACGACTTTCTCATCTCCGAGGCCGTCAAGAATTACGAGGTCGTTGCCCTTTCTTCCGGAAAGCGGTTCAGGAAGGACCGGCTTCGCTACATTCTCAAGCAGATCAGCCGGTTTAACGAGATCATGGACCTCTTCAGGCGACGCCAGCTTCCGGATGACCTGATCTTTACCCTCTTGAAGTTCCCCGTCTATCCCAAAAAGGAGTTCTTCCGGGACAAGGAATCCATGGAATCTCTCGCCCGTGCGGTGGGGGACCGTATCGCTCTTGCATCTCTCCCGGAAGTTTCGTATGATGAAGAACACGGGATGTATCAAATCCCCCTCTCTGTCGTCCGGAATGGGGATGTCATGTCCCTGAACATATCATGGGAATTTATCAACAGACCTAAGTATCGAAGCCTCTTCAGCCTATATCAGGAGATCAAAGAGTTGGAAGATCCGCCTTTTAAAGTCATCGGTGAAAAAAAGGAATTCCTGGTCGAGAACAGGAACGATCTTTTGAACGACATCCTGAAGGCCCAGCAGGGGGCCTACAGCATTCAGCGCTACAAGGGTCTGGGCGAGATGAACCCGGACCAGCTCTGGGAAACCACCATGAATCCCGAGAAACGGAAGCTCTTACAGGTCAAGATAGAAGATGCCGTGGAAGCGGACGAGATTTTCACTATCTTGATGGGAGACAGCGTGGATCAGAGAAAGCGCTTTATTGAACAGAACGCCCTTCTCGCGCAAAATATCGATATATAATCCGCCTGAACCAAATGAAAATTGTGGGGATCACGGGGACGATAGGAAGCGGCAAAAGTGAAGTGGCTAAGGTATTTTCAGAGGAAGGGGCGGTGGTCATCGACGCGGACGTGGTGGCGAAGAATCTCTTGAACAGAGACGAGGCCGGGTATCGGGCGGTAACGGAGACGTTTGGCGAGGAAATCCTTGATGAGAGAGGGGACATTGACAAAAAGAAGCTGGCTGGTATTGTCTTCTCCGACCCTGAGAAGGTCAAAGTTATCAACGCCCTTATCCATCCCCTGGTTCACCAGTGGATCATTCGGCGGATTCAGGAGACCAAAGCCCGGAATCATGACGCCGTTGTGGTCATCGATGCGCCGCTTCTGATCGAGGCGGGTTTTGACAAGATGGTGGATCACCTTATCGTCGTGGCTCCGGGGGATCCTGAGGCGGCGGTTGCGAGAGCGGCGAAACGGCTCGGGATCACGAGTGAGGAGGCAAGACGCAGATTTTCCTACCAGATTCCCCTGGAGGAGAAGGTGAAGAAGGCGGACACCATCATCGTGAATGACGGAACGCTTCAGGCGCTCCGTGAAAAGGCGAAGGAGGTTTATAAAAGGATGATTAAAAAGGAGGAAGAAGAAAAGGTATGAATCTCACAGAACTGAAACAGAAACCAATAAACGAACTCCTTGAAATTGCAAAGGATCTTGGGATCGAAGACCCCGCTTCCATGGGACGACAGGAACTTATCTTCTCGATCCTTCAAGCGAGGAGCGAACAGAACGGGCTCATCTATGCGGACGGGGTCCTGGAGACCCTCCCTGATGGATTTGGATTCTTGAGGGCCCCCAACGCCAATTACTATCCCGGCCCGGACGACATATACGTTTCTCCCTCTCAAATCAGGCGGTTCGGTCTCAGGACGGGGGATATCATCTACGGCCAGATTCGGCCGCCGAAGGATTCTGAGCGATACTTCGCTCTGCTCAAGGTGGAGTCGATCAATTACGATGACCCGTCCGTGGCCAAGGAGAAGATTCTCTTCGACAACCTGACGCCCCTCTATCCCAACGAGCGGTTCAAGTTGGAGATAGAATCGGAGCCGGAGAATTACAGCTTGCGGGTGATGGACCTGCTGACCCCCATCGGGAAGGGGCAGAGGGGATTGATCGTCGCCCCGCCCCGGACGGGAAAGACCATGCTGCTGCAGGCCATCTCCAAGGGCTTGAAGCATAATCACCCCGACGTGGAACTCATCGTCCTGCTGATCGACGAACGTCCCGAAGAGGTGACGGACATGGAACGCTCCGTGGACGGGGAGGTGGTGAGCTCCACCTTCGATGAGCCGGCGCAACGGCATGTTCAGGTGGCCGAGATCGTCATAGAGAAGGCGAAACGGCTCGTGGAACATCAGCGCGACGTGGTCATCTTGTTGGACAGCATTACCCGTCTGGCCCGTGCCTACAACACGGTGGTGCCCCCCAGCGGCAAGGTCCTGTCCGGCGGGGTCGATTCCAACGCCCTGCACAAACCCAAGCGTTTCTTCGGGGCGGCCCGGAACATCGAGGGGGGTGGCAGTTTAACCATCCTTGCCACGGCCCTGATCGATACGGGGAGCCGGATGGATGAAGTCATTTTCGAAGAGTTCAAGGGAACCGGCAATATGGAACTCCACCTCGACCGCAAGTTGATGGAGAAACGCGTGTTTCCCACCATGGATATCGCGAAATCGGGGACGCGGAAAGAAGAACTCTTGTTGGATGCGGAGGACTTGAATCGTATCTGGATCCTTCGGAAGGTCCTTCAGCCCATGGGCACGGTCGATGCCATGGAGTTCTTGCTGGACAAGATGAGGGGAACAAAGAACAACAAGGAATTTCTCGCCTCGATGAGTCAGTAGTCCTGTCTCACAAAATCACTTCCTTGTAAAATATGGCTACCTGGTAGCCGGTGCCGGACTGAGAGAACTGCCGGTCGATGATCTCGACCCCCACCTTCTTGAGGTGCTTTCTCGCCCACTGGTTGTAGGCCTCTTCGAGCTCCTCCGGGGTCTTGGCCTGGATGATGTGGATCTTCTCCGTTGTTGCCACCTGTCTCCTCCTGACTTTTGATCTATTATATCGAAGAAGAACCGGAAGGCAAGATTATCCCCACTCCGCAGGGGTTGAATCGGTTTGTCTCCCTGTGTTAAAAGTGACCCGACTTCGAAAAAGGAATTAAGCAATGAAAAGACCAGACGATTTGATCCTCATACACGCCCCGTCCATCTACGATTTTCGAAAACTCCCCATCATGCACGGCCCCATCAGTGACGTGGTTCCCTCGACCCCCATCTTCGAGATGTACCCCATCGGCTTCACGAGCCTGTCGGAGTATCTCGAGAGGAAGGGGTTCAAGGTGCGCATCATCAATATAGCCATGAAGATGATCAAGGACCCGGATTTCGACGTCGAGGCCTTGATGAAAAAGCTGAATCCCAGGGCCTTCGGATTCGACCTCCACTGGATGCCCCATGTGCAGGGAAGCCTGGCCCTGGCGGAAATGGCGAAACGCCTGCACCCGGAGACGCCCGTGCTCTTCGGGGGGTTGTCCTCGACCTATTTCCATGAAGACCTGATCCAGAACTATCCCTTTATCGATTATGTCATACGGGGGGATTCGACGGAGGAGCCGATGGCCCTCCTGCTGGGCGCGATTCGTAAAGGCGTGCCTCCCAGGGACGTCCCGAACGTGACGTGGCGGGAAGGGGGAGAGATGCGGGTCAATCCGTTGAGTTACGTGCCTGACACGATGAACCATATCACCATCGACTACGGGCATATCATGAAGAAGGTGGTGAAGTACCGCGACATGACGGGCTACGTCCCCTTCACCAACTGGCTCGAATATCCCGTCACGGCGGTCTTTACCTGTCGGGGCTGTTCCTACAACTGCCGGACCTGCGGGGGATCCGCCTATGGATTCGCCCGTTACGCCAACCGAAAGAAACCGGCCTACCGGGCCCCGGAGCTGCTGGCGGAGGACATTTTCCGGGTCTGTGACCACCTCAACGCCCCCGTCATGATCATCGGGGATATCTACCAGGCGGGGGAGGAGTACGGGGAGAGACTGCTAAGGACGCTTAAAAAGCGGCGACTCTCCAATCACATCGCCTTCGAGTTTTTCAAGCCCCCCCGGCGGGACCAGATCGAGATGATCGCGGACTGCGTGGAGAACTTCAACTTCGAGATCTCACCGGAGTCGCACGACGAGAAGGTCCGCCACGCCTTCGGGCGGTATTACAACAACGACGAGTTGGAACGGATGATCGACGACGCGCTGGAGCTGGGATGCAAGCGGTTCGACCTCTTCTTTATGACGGGGCTTCCGTATCAGACGTATCAGTCGGTTCTGGATACGGTGGAATACTCCCGAAAACTCCTTGAGCGATACGGCAAGACGAAGCGCCTCTATCCCTTCATCTCTCCTTTGGCGCCCTTTCTCGATCCCGGCAGCGAGGTCTTCGAGAATCCGGAGAAATTCGGATATAAGTTTTTCTATAGAACGGTGGAGGAACACCGCCGGGCCATGCTCTCCCCGAGCTGGCAGTACATCCTGAATTATGAAACCGAGTGGATGACCCGCTCGGAGATTGTTTACAGCACCTACGAGGCGGGATTGAGGCTCAATCGCCTGAAGAAGGAGTACGGCCTCATCGACCCCGGGATCGCCGATGAAACGGATCAGCGAATCCGGGAGGCCGTCGCGTTGATGCACAAGATCGACGCCCTGGTGGCCGAGGACAGGCGGCAAGAGGGGCATCAAGGATCCCTGGAGGAATTGAAGGACAAGATGGCCTCCTTGAACATCTCGACGGTCTGTTTCAAGAAGGAACTGGAATGGCCGACGCACTTCATCCGGATGAATTTTCTTAAAATCATCAAGACCGTCCTCCTGCCCTCCAAGCCGAACATCCTGCCGGAGGAAAAGGGATGAGAGAAGATTCGAAGAAGGAACTGTTTCGTAAGATCCCGAAGGTCGACGAGCTCCTGAAAGGGGAGCGCTTCGGGAAGCTTCTTGAGAACTATTCCCGGGGACATCTCGTGTCCGCGATTCGCGTCGCCTTGTCTTCTCTTCGCGAGAGGATCAAGGTGCTTGACCCTTCGGCGGTGTCTATGGAGTGGTTTACGCCCGAGGCGATCTATTTTCAGGTGGAAGAGGAGCTGTCGCGGAGAGAGGAATATCATTTCCGGCGCGTCATCAACGCCACGGGGGTGGTGATCCACACGAACCTCGGGCGATCCCTTCTCGCGCCGGTGGTGATGGAGCATCTCGCGAGGGTTGCCGGGAGCTACAGCAACCTGGAGTATGATTTAAACGAGGGAAGGCGGGGCATTCGCTACGTTCATGTCCGGAGGCTCCTCTGTGACCTCACCGGCGCGGAGGACGCCCTCGTGGTGAACAACAACGCCGGTGCCGTGCTGATCGCCCTGAACAGCCTCGCCTCGGGGAAGGAGGTAATCGTTTCCAGGGGAGAGCTCGTGGAGATCGGGGGTTCCTTCCGGATTCCGGACGTGATGGCCTGGAGCGGGGCCATCTTGAAGGAGGTGGGAACCACGAACAAGACCCATCCCTACGACTACGAAAGGGCCGTCGGCGAGCAGACGGGCCTGCTCTTGAAGGTCCACACGAGCAATTTCAGGCTTGTGGGATTCGTGGAACAGGTTCCGGGACAGGAGGTGGCGTCCATCGCGCACAAAAACGATCTCCCGGCCATGGAAGACCTCGGAAGCGGTAATTTCATTGATTTCAGGACCCTGGGGCTGCCCTCGGAACCCACGGTGCAGCAGGCCTTGAAGGACGGTATGGACGTGGTGACCTTCAGCGGGGACAAGCTCTTGGGAGGGCCCCAGGCGGGGGTGATCCTCGGGAAGAAAAAGTATATCGAGCCCATCCAGAAAAACCCCCTCAACCGGGCCTTGAGAATCGACAAACTGACCTTGGCCGGCCTCGAGGCAACCTTGAAGCTTTACGAGGATCCGATGGAGGCCGTTTCCCGGATACCGACCCTCCAGATGATTACCCAGTCACCGGAGGCCCTGAAGCGGAAGGCCGTGAGCCTTCGACGTCGCCTCGTAAACGGCGTCAAGGAGGGATTTAGCTTTCAGGTCGTTTCTTCAACCTCCCGGGTGGGAGGCGGCGCCCTCCCTGAAGAGGCCCTCCCCACCTATTGTGTGGCCGTGACTCCGCATCAAATGTCAGAGACAGAGCTCGAAAGGCGCCTTCGTAGTTCGAATCCCCCCGTGATCGTCCGGGTGGAGGAAGATCGGGTGCTTCTCGACGTGCGGACCCTGCTTGAAGGAGACGCGAAGGATCTCGTCAGAATCTTTTCAGACATTTCCGATGCGGGATAAAAAAAGATATCACCTCATCTTAGTCTTCCTGTTTTTCTCTTTGCTCTTAGTGTCGTCGGCCCATGCCCGGAGACGGTATTACAATCTCCACCGCGGCCCCGGGATGAAGTTCAGGATTGTGGGACGCGTCAGGGCGGGAGAAAAGCTCGAGGTCATTGAGGAGAAGGCGGGATGGGTCAAGGTTCGCCGCAAGAACGGGAAGGCGGGATGGCTTTCGCAGAGGGTTTTTCAGCGGGTGTGGAAGACGGCAAAAAGAAAGAAAATGCCGCCCCCCTCCGTTAACGTGGTATTGAAATTCCAGAATATCCCGGAACCTTGCGTGGAGTTGTTTGAAAAATCCCTTGG
>CAZKUZ010000163.1:0-14515 GCA_964556045.1 uncultured Thermodesulfobacteriota bacterium
GTCCCCCGTCTACGCGGAACCGGAAGAGGAAATTCGGTCCCGGATTATGAAGATCGCGAGGGATCTCAGGATTGATCACCTGTTCGAGCGGAAGCCCGCCACGCTGAGTGGCGGGGAGATTCAGCGGGTGGCCATCGCCA
This sequence comes from uncultured Thermodesulfobacteriota bacterium, assembly GCA_964556045.1. Classification (GTDB taxonomy): domain Bacteria; phylum Desulfobacterota; class S145-22; order S145-22; family S145-22; genus JAOZMY01. The sequence continues at coordinate 141 of CAZKUZ010000163.1, forward strand.
GGGCCCTCATTCGACGTCCCAGGATCTATCTGCTGGATGAGCCGTTGAGTAACCTCGATCTCAAGCTCCGGGAAGGGATGCGGGCGGAATTGAAGGAGCTGCATCAAAAGTACGAATCGACGATTCTCTACGCCACGCACGACTACATCGGTGCCGTTTCCATTGCCGACAGGATTGGCATCCTTCACGAGGGGAGGCTGCACCAGGTGGGAACGCAGACGGAATTGCACGAGAATCCTGCCACCACAACGGTGGCTTCCCTGATGGGAAATCCCGCCATGAACCTTATCCGGGTGGCCCGGCAAGGGACACGGCTGGTTTCCAAAAGTAATCCATCATATTCGTTTGAGATGCTCAAGGTTGGTGAGGTTACGGAAGGAATCTTGGAAGACGATCTGCTTCTCGGGGTCTGGCCGGAAGATGTCCGAGTCAGCCTGAAACCCCGGGAAGGGTTTTTCAAGAGCCGCCTCTTCGGACAGGAGTACCGGGGAAATGACAGGGTTATTACTATCGCCGTCGGTGAGGACGAAATCCTGAAGAAGATGGTGGACGGCGATTTCCCAGGACGTTACGGAGATGCATGCTGGTTTTCTCTGGATCCCGAACGCCTGTATCTTTTCAATCCGTACAATGGCAGGAGAATCGCGTAACCGTTGGAGGCGAGGGGTACGTTAATTGACGGAAGAGGGGAGAAAAATGAAGGAAACGACGGTTCCCGTAACGCTTAGATTGATTAAGGTTGCCTATATTATTGCTTCCCTCTCGATCTTTCTCGGGATCGTTTTCATGTGCCAGCCTTTCAGCATGGAACTCTATACCTATGGATTCCCCATCGTACTCATCGGGACCGTAGGGTATATCATTCTGGATCACTTGAAGAGGTAGAACGATTTCAAGAAAACGGATGTGACCCGTTAAAGGCAGGGAGCGCATCGTTTAACGGGAAATCTTGCTTGATCCCGCATTGAACAATCGGGGACGAACTGGTAAGATTAATTGGTATTTCGCAGGCCGAACAAGAAGCGGACCTGTCAAAGTTGTCCGGACGTTATTGATTTGTGAGGGAGATAGGGCAATCCTATGAGGGGTAAATCGGAAATTCTCAGGCTTGTCGAAATCAGCCGGCTCTATTACGAAGAAGGGCTGACCCAGGCGGAGATCGCGAAAAAGCTGGATATCTCTCGACCCGCCGTCAGCAAGCTCCTTTCAGAGGCAAAACTGCGTGGTATCGTCAAGATCGAGATAAAATCTCCGCTGGAGAGCAACGAGAATCTTCTGCAGACTCTTGCCGAGAGGTATAATCTCGAAGGGGGGCTGATTGTGCAGACCGGCGCCTCGGAACCCGCTCTCAGGAAACGTTTCTTTACCTCCCAGGCCTCGGAATATGTGGAAAAAATGATTCACGAGGTGATCCATGTTGGCCTCGGTTGGGGCTCGGAGACGGGAAGCATCATAGATGAATTGCACACGATTCCCCAGGTAACCCAGGGAAATGGTACCGTCTGCCCCTTGTTGGGAAGTGCCCCCAACGATATCAAGTGGTTCCAGTCCAACGAACTGGTCCGCATCTTCAGTAACAAGACGGGATATACCCCTTACTATCTACCCGCCCCTGCCTTTCCCATGTCCGTTCACAACAAACGTCTCTTCGAGCAGACCAATGAATACAAAAAGGTTTCGTCCCTCTGGGATCGATTGGACATGGCGCTCCTGGGAATCGGAACGTATCCATCCGTTCCCGACCAGGCGACGGCGGCGCGGTTCGGGAACAAGCTTAAAAAGGAAGGGGCCGTGGGGATGATGGCCACCTACTATTTCGACCGCCATGGTCGTTTTATCGAGAGCGAGAACGATATCGTGATCCGCATACCTTTGGAAGCCTTGAGGAAGACCCGTATTGTTCTGGCCGTTGGGAGCGGGCTGGAGAAGATCCATGCCATTATTGGGGCCTTGAAGACGGGCCTGATTACCTACCTTGTCACGGACGAAGAGACTGCCCAGAAGGTCATCGAGGTGGATTCGTAGCGCAATACCCTTTGTTTCGGGAGGAGAGGGAACGATGAAAAAAATGATCAACAAGCCGGAAGATCTGGTCAACGAACTGCTGGAAGGTTTTGCGCTTGCCTTCCCTGAAAGAATCAAGCTGGTGGGGGACCGGATCGTCACGCGTACGAATCCGAAACAAGAAGGGAAAGTCGTTCTGGTCACCCTGGGAGGAAGCGGGCACGAACCGGGGTTGAGCGGATTTGTGGGGCCGGGAATGCTGGATGCCAGTGTGCCCGGGGAAATTTTCGCGGCACCCGCACCGGATCGCTGCCTGGAGGCCATTCGCTTGTCCGATAGGGGCGCAGGGGTACTCTTCGTGGTTCTCAACCATGCGGGGGATGTCCTGACGGCCAATTACACCATGGACATGGCCATGAAACAAGGGCTTAATGTTCGTATGATCCTGGTTCATGAGGACATCGGGTCGGGACCGCCGGAGGAGCCGGAAGAGCGTCGCGGACTCGTGGGGTTCCTGCCCGTTATAAAGATAGCGGGAGCGGCCGCTGAGGCGGGTCTTTCCCTGGCGGAGGTTTACGAGGTGGCTGCCCGCGTGGAGACTAATACTCGAACTCTGGCGGTGGGATTCACCGGGGCCACACACCCGGTAACGGGGGAGCTTCTCGCCAACATCGGGGAAGACGAAATGATCGTAGGTATGGGACAGCACGGAGAGACCTGTGGGAACACAATGCCCATGAAGAGTGCCGATGAGATTGCAGAACTGATACTCTTTCCGCTGTTGGAGGATCTCGGCGTAAATTCGGGGGATGACCTGTTGGTCCTCCTCAACGGTGCCGGTGCCACGACCCTGATGGAACTTTTCATCGCTTACAGAAAGATCCATCAGCTCCTCGGTGAAAAAGGGATTCGGGTTGTGCGGAACCGGATCGGAGAGTTCATTACCACCCAAGAGCAGGCCGGGTTCCAATTGAATATCACCCGGGTGGACGAGACGCTTGTGACCTATTGGGATGCCCCGTGTGACACACCGTATTTTACGGTGTGCCGATAATTCGCTTGTTCCGTTTGCCTCTTTAGTTTTTATTCATCCTGATTTCTGATTGATACCTCGCATTTCCAAATCGATTTGGAACATTTGTTATAACATAGTTGTAACAAATGTCTTGACATATGTTACAATCCATGGTAGGAAGAGTGAAAGTAAGAGGCAGGTGTGCGGGAGGCACCTCACGAAGGATTAACAAAGCTGTAACTCATTGAAATTACAGCACAAGACAAAAGGAGGGAGGAGCACAATGAAAAAGCCCCCGGAACAAGCCAAGATGATTCTGTTTGCCTATACCATTCCCAACTATGAAGAAACCGCCCAGTGGTATAGGGAAGCCTTGGGATTGGAGTTCCCGGATGAAACCTTTTCTGTTGATCGCCTCGATATCGCAAAAGGCCAGTTGAGCGAGGGTGACGCCATGGTGGAGCTGCTCGAAATGGAGAAGTGGCGGGGTGTGGACCCCGGATACGCCAGCGGTCACATCGGATTTCTGGTCAAGGATATCGAGGCCATGCGGGAGCACGTGAAAAGCATGGGGTGTGAACCTTCGAAAATCATGTATCCCTTCGAGGGTAACGACAAGGTGAAGATCTGCTATTTCAGGGGTCCCAACAACGAGAAACTCGAGCTGGTTCAGATGGACGAATAGCCTTCCCCCGTGGGGCGGAATAGATGAACGAGGTATCGACAAATATTTTTAAACAGTCAAAGAAAAGGAGGGTCTCATGGTAATGAAAAAATTCATCAATGATCCTACTAACTTAACGCCGGAATTGCTGGAAGGTTACAGCATGGCCTATGCAAACAAAGTAGCTCTCGTATCGGAGAAGCTAATCGTTCGGGCCAACCCCAAGCCCCTGGACAAGGTCGCCCTTGTGACCCTTGGCGGCGCCGGACATGAACCCGCGTTGAGCGGTTTCGTGGGAGAGGGGATGCTCGACGTGAGCGTCGTGGGGGATATCTTCGCGGCTCCCGGGCCTCCCAAGGTTTTCGAAGGGCTCAAGATGATGAAGCGTGACGCGGGGATCCTGTTCGTTGTACTGAATCACGAAGGGGATGTCATGAGTGCCAACATGGCGGAACAGATGGCGGAGCGTGAGGGTATCAAACTCAAGAGGGTGCTGACCCATGAAGACATCGCCCCTGGTGCGGATGCTCCCGTTGAAGACCGCCGGGGGCTGGTGGGATGTATTCCTCTTTACAAGATCGCCGGTGCGGCAGCGGAAGAAGGAAAGAGTTTGGAAGAGGTTTACGAGATTGCCGAGCGCTTCAATCAGAACATGGCGACCCTGGCCGTAGCTTTGAAACCTGCCACGCATCCCGCGATGGGAGAGCCCATCTTCGAGTTGGCCGATGACGAAATGGAAATTGGCATGGGGCAGCACGGAGAGGCGGGAACGGGCCGCAGCAAAATGATGTCGGCCGATGAGACGGCGGAGATCATGATCCGGCAACTGTCCCAGGCGGTGGGAGCAAAGAGCGGCGACAAGCTCCTCGTAATCCTCAACGGTGCCGGTGCCACGACCCTGATGGAACTCTATATCGTCTTCCGCCGAGTGAAACAGTATCTGAGTGAGCAGGGGATCGAGGTCGCCCGTTCTCTGGTCGGGGAACTTTTGACCGTGCAGGAGATGGCAGGATTCCAGATGTTTGTCGCCAAGATGGATGATGAACTTTTGAGATACTGGGACGCCCCTTGTGACACGCCCTATCTCACGGTGCGTTAAAATCTGGAGAGACTCGAAATGGAAAAAATTGGTTATGATGAAATAGTGTCTATGTTTGACGCTGCTTCGAAAAAAATACGCGAGAATATCAAGGAGCTTTCAGCCCTCGATGCGGCCACCGGTGATGGAGACCATGGAACCACCATGGGAAGGGCGATGGATGCCGTCGCGAAAGCCATCAGTGACTCAGCCGGAAGCGATTTGAAGACCCTTTTATATAACATCGGATGGGGGACCATGTGCATCGACGGTGGTTCCACCGGTCCGCTCATGGGTTCTCTCTTCATGGGAATGAGTGACGCGGTGTCGGGTAAGGAGTCTATCGATTGTGAGGCGTTGGTAGCCATGTTCGAAGCCGGCCTTGCCGGAGTTCGGAAACAGACCAAGGCGAAAGCGGGTGACAAGACCATGATGGATGCCCTTGAACCGGCCGTGAAGGCGATTCGAGAGGCCTGCGACGCGGGGAAGTCCGTCGCCGAAGCCCTGGCCGCGGGAGCCGAGGCTGCGATGAAAGGAGCCGAGTCCACGAAAAATCTGGTGGCACGTTTCGGGCGGGCGAAGAACCTGGGAGAACGAACCCTGGGTCATCAGGATCCGGGTGCCACCTCCATCGCCTTGATGTTCGACGGATTCGCGGAGGCCTTCAAATAGATGGACCGGGCACGTCGTTTCCTTGCAAAGTATGTCCGGCGCAACCCCGAACCTATAGAAAAGGAGTGATTAAATGCCCGACGCAGATGAATTGGTTGATTCAAAACAATTTTACCTGGATGTTCCCCAGAAGACGGAGGGATTTTTCCTCAAGGGATCCAATAACCTCGAATGGGGTATGAAGGATCGGCTGGCGCGCATCTTCAATCCCAAGTCGGGACGGACCGTGATGTTGGCCTTCGACCATGGCTACATCATGGGACCGACATCCGGCCTGGAGCGGATGGACGTGACCATTCTTCCACTGGTCGAGCATGCCGATTGTCTCATGTGCACCCGGGGAACCTTGCGCACGATTATTCCGCCTACCGCGGGAAAACCCATTTCGTTGCGGTATTCAGCGGGAACCACGGTATTGACGGAGCTGAACGACGAGTGTGTCATGAACATCAAAGAGGCCGTACGGCTCAATGCCTCGCTTCTCGCGGTAATGGTGGCCATCGGAGACAAGTTCGAGGGTGTGACTATCCGGAACCTCACGCGCACGGTGGATGAGGGAACGGAATACGGGATCCCTACGTTGGGCGTGACGGCGGTGGGGAAGCAGTTGACGCGGGATGCCCGGTATCTCTCCATGGCCTCTCGGGTCTGCGCGGAGAACGGCGCTCACGTGGTGAAAACCTATTTCTGTGAGAACTTCGAGCGTGTGGCTGCCACCTGCCCGGTTCCGATCGTGCTGGCGGGCGGGAAGAAACTGCCCGAGGCGGAGGCCTTGAAGATGGCGTATCAGGCCATTGATCAAGGCGCGGCCGGCGTCGACATGGGGCGAAATATCTTCCAGGCGGAGGATCCCGTCGCCATGATTCAGGCGGTCCGGGCCGTGGTCCATGATTTGGAAAAGCCCGAAAAGGCGTATGAACTCTATCAAACCCTGAAAAGGAGCAAGTCATGAAGAAAAGCAGGTTTTTTATGGTTCTTTTTATCTGTTTTGCCCTTCTGATTTCCGTTTCGGCCCAGGCCGGGCGTGTGGATCTGAAGGGGAAAAAGATCACCATGTCGATCCTTGGAATCGCCGGGTGGTATCCGAGCAAGCTGGGTGTCGATATGTCCCCGGCCTTTGCGAAATACGCGAAGAAGAAGTGGGGATACGACGTAAAGTTCACGTTCGAAGAAGCCCCGTTCACCAGCCTCTTTCAGAAGGCATCTGCCAGCCTGGCCACCAAGTCCGACGACTACAACATCATCGTCAGCGACAGCCAGTGGCTTGGCGGATTCGCGGCACCCGGATGGATCGTCAAGGTCAACAAGCTCCTTGAGAGCAATCCCAGGTTGAAGGCCATCAAGTGGTATGATCAGATCGTGGTGGACACCTACATGAGTTATCCCCTGGGTTCCAAAAACTACTGGGGACTGCCCTTGGAGGGGGATACCATGGTGCTGTATGTCCGAAAGGACAAGCTCCTTGACCCCAAGGAAAGGAAGGCTTTCAAGGCGAAATACGGGTTCGACATGCCGAAAACATTCGAAGATTTCGAGAAACTGACCATGCCCAGGTTCGAAAAAATGCTAGCCTTTTTCACCCGTCCGAAGGAAGGATTCTACGGCCTTGCCCAGCATACCTCCAAGGTGTATGACTTCGTCTGCACGGCGGCTCACAATTATATCTGGTCCCGCGGCGGAAGAATCTGGGACAACAAGACCGGACAGGTCTGGGGGATTCTCAACACGGAGCAGAACGCCAAGTCCCTGGCCGCCTATAAGAAATCCCTCCAGTGGATGCCGCCGGGTGGGGTCAATTACGGCAACTCCCAGATCATGGAGGCCTGGAACAACGGGAAGGTTTTCTGTGCCATTATGTGGGCGGCTGTGGGCCAGTACATGATGCATCCCAAAGGAGGCGAGATGATGATCGTTCCGCCGCCCATGCATCTCATCAACGGGACGGGAAAACCCAATCGTGTCTATTCCATGGGGGGACAACCCTGGGTCATCAATGCCTTTAGTGACAAGGAACATCTCCAGGTGGCCGAGGACTTCATGGAGTGGTGGTACACGGAAGGTACCCAGATGGAATTCGCCCGTCGCGGCGGCAATCCCGTCATCAAGTCGGTGCTCGATAAAAAAGGGTTCGAGAAGATCAAGCCGTGGTTCCGCGCTTACAAGTTCATGCTGAGAAGGGACCGGGGACGGGACTTCTGGCACCATCCCATGTATTCCGTCATGTTGGCCAAGCAGCAAGAGGCATTCCATGCCTATATCTCCGGTCAAGTGAAGGATCCCAAGGTCGCACTGGACTACGCGGCTTACTATCTCCAGAAGATCCTGTACGAGCATGGTTCGACAAAGAAGGCTCCGCCCAAGGAAGGCGCGAAGATTCGTTTGAAATAACCGGAACCGACATACAAGGAAGCGGCGCGGTTTTCCGCGCCGCTTCTCCAAACGGAAAGGAAGGCCATGGACGCTTCGACCGCGACGGGACCGGGTGACACGGGAATTCTCGCCCGTTTCAGGGAGAGGTTCCTGTTTCTCGAGAACCCCAAGTACCTCCAGCACTTGCTGCTGGTTCCTGTCCTGATATTTTTCATCGTCTGGAATGTCATTCCCCTCCTATGGCTGGTGGGCCTGAGCTTTTACAAGTATGTCCTCGTGACCGGAGAGCCGCTGAAATTTATCGGGCTGGCCAATTTCAAGGAGATCTTCGGAAGTTTCGAGGTCTGGCACGCCTTGAGCAATACCTTTTTTTTCGTCATCATAGGAACCCTCAGCCAGACGGTGCTCGGGATCATCCTGGGATTCCTCTTCTGGGACAGCAAGGACCTGCCGGGCCGACGTTTCGCCCTGACCCTCATTTTCACGCCCATGATCCTGGCGCCCTTGGCCACCGGCTCGTTTTTCAAACTTATCTATGATCCGGTTTTTGGTATCGTCAATTATTTTCTGAAGAGTATCGCGGGGGTGACCATCGACTTCCTCGGGTCTACCGCGTGGGCGCTGCCTGCCGTGCTTATTGTGGATACGTGGATGTGGACCCCTTTCATGATGATGATGACCCTGGCGGCGCTTGGCTCCGTCCCGAAGGCGGAACTGGAGGCGGCGGAGGTGGAAAACCTTTCATGGTATCAGCGGCTTGTCCACGTGGTGTTGCCTCACGGAAAATTCATCCTGATGCTGGGAATCCTGCTTCGCACCATTGACGCCTTCAAATCCATGGACATCATTTTTACTATGACGGGAGGGGGGCCCGGAAACGCCACCGAGCTGATCGGCATTACCCTGTACCGACAGGCCTTCAACGCCTTTACCATGGGAAAGGCCTCCGCCTTGGCCATCATCGCGTTGCTCATCGCCATTTCGTTTACGTCCATCTATCTCTACATCCTGCAGAAAAAAGAGGAGAGCATGTGAATGGAACCCCGTGACCGTAATAAAAGGATCAAGAGACGTCTTTATCACGCCCTCTTGTGGGTTATCTCGCTGGTCTTCTTTTCTCCGATCCTCTGGATGCTGATCTGTTCCTTCAAGACGAAGGAAGAGATCCTGACCATCCCGCCCAAGTGGATCTTTACGCCCACATTGCAGAATTATATCGGTCTCTTTCAGCGCATCAACTTTACCCGGGAGCTTATCAATAGTGTTTTCATGTCTCTGAGCGCCGTGTTGATCGCCGTTCTGGTTTCCTTTCTTGCGGCCTACAGTTTTTCACGATTCAAGCCAAAGGGGACGGACCTCATCATGTTCATCCTTCTTTCCATGCGGATGGTTCCGGCGGCAGCGGTGGTGGTTCCCATCTATCTCCTCTATGCGGCGACCGGCTGGAAAGGGACCTACTCGGGAATGATCCTCTTCTACGCCATGTTCAGCATTCCCTTTTCCGTGTGGATCTTGAAAGGATTCATCGACGGGGTCTCGCCGAGGTTCGACGAGACGGCCATCGTGAACGGGGGATCCCGCATGCACATCATCTTCAAGGTAGTGCTGCCGCAGGTGCGGCCGGGGCTGATCGCGGCCTTCATCTTCAACATCATCTTCGTCTGGAACGAGTTTCTCTTCAACTACATCATCGGCGGGAAGCGGACCATCACGGTGCCGGTAGGCCTGGCCCAGGGTTTTACCGTGGGCGGGGGGATCCAGTGGGAATTCGTTGCCACCCTCACGGCCTTTTACAGCCTTCCCCTTATCATCTTCATCTTCTTTTTCCAAAAATACCTGCTGGTGGGCATGACCTTCGGTACGGTGAGGGGGGAGGTCTGAGACATGGAACACAAGAAAAAACCCTTTGGCGCGAGGATGCAAACCCTGGTGATTGCCACGATGCTTCTGAGTTTTTTGTTCATCATCCAGGAATATAGTCTTATCGTTTACCAGATTGGCCTCTTTTTACTTATCGTGGCGGCCCTTTCCCAGATGGCCTTCGGGAATATCCCCTCTGAGGCGAGTTTCCACGAGGCCAAAAAGACACTCGCCGTTGCCTTTGGCATCGTCTTTTGCGTTTTTGGACTCGGAATTCTCCTGGCACCGGTACTTGTCAAGATTGGAAGGTGAAGATGGGATCCATTGTAGAATTTCATAAGGTGACGAAAAGCTACGGGAAAGCGGAAGTCCTCAAAGGACTCGATCTGGATATTCCCGCGAACGATTTCACGGTCATTTACGGACTGCCTTCCTCCGGGAAATCGGTTCTGTTGAGACTTTTGATGGGCCTGGAATCTCCCGACGCGGGGGATATCCTCCTCCGCGGACAGGACGTCCAGAAACGCCCTCCCAACGAGAGAAACCTGGGCTATATTCCGCAGGACTTTGCTCTCTTTCCGCAGAAAACTATTTTCGAAAATATCGCGTATCCCCTTCGGCTGATGCGCCGTCCGGACGAGGAGATCAAGAGCATTGTCCGGCGTGCCGTCGAGATGCTGAGTATCGATGATCTCCTTCAGAAGCTTCCCACCCAGCTCAGCGGCGGGCAGAAACAGCGTGTCGCCATCGCGCGCGGCATTGTCAAGGAGACGGATATCTACGTCTTCGATGATCCCCTCGCCGGGCTCGATTTCAAGTTGAGAGAGAGGCTTTTCGATGATCTCAAGCTGCTCCAGGAACGGCTTTCCTCCACGTTCATCTACACGACATCCGATCCCTTGGAGACACTTTCCCTGGCCACTACCGTCACTGTTCTTCACGAGGGGAGAGTCCAGGAAATCGGTCCCCCGGAGGAGCTGTACATGAATCCGGGTATGCTGTCCACCATGGAGATCCTGGGATTTCCAAGCGCCAACACGATATCGGGGACGCTTGTCGCCAAGGACGGGGAAGCCTGGTGCGAGACCGAGCTGTTTTCCTTCCAGGTAGAGCGATCGGAAAACGGTGGAAGCGGCGAAAAAGACGAACGGGTTGTGGTCGGTGTGCGGGCGGAGAATCTTACCCCTGTTGAGAATGGGGAGAGTCCCTTGGAGGCGGAGGTATTTCTTCGTGAAGACCTGGGAGCCGAAGAGATCGTGACGCTCGATTTCCGGGGAAAAGCCGCATGGACCATGGTTCAAACCGACGTGGACAGGGTGAGCTACGACCTGGGGGATATCATTGGCGTCCATATCGAGAGTAACGCGCTGTTCGTGTTCAACGCGCAAAGCGGCCGTATCGTAGGAAGGGGGAAAGGAAGATTGCATGTCTGAGATCAGAGTCGTCAATCTTGTGAAGAGGTTTGGCCGGTTTACCGCCCTGGATGGGATCGATTTTTCGTTTCCTGCGGGAAAGGTTACGTGTCTCTTGGGGCCTTCCGGTTGTGGAAAGACGACGCTTCTGAGAATCATCTCCGGGTTGGAAACGCCCACGGAGGGGAGGGTTTGGTTCGGTGACAGGGATGTGACGGCGCTCCCTCCAAGGAAACGGAATATCGGGATGGTCTTTCAGTATCCCGTGGTTTATCGTGGCGTAACCGTGCGCAAGAATATCGAACTCCCCCTTTTGAGAAGGGGATTGAGCGAGACGGAACGGCGCAAGCGGGTCGACCAGGTTCTTTCTCTCATGAATCTCGATAAATACGCGGATCTGGATAGTTCACAACTCGATAACGTGGCGCGTCAAAAGGTTTCCGTGGCCCGAGCCGTGGCCTATCAGCCCGATATCATCCTCTTCGATGAGCCTATGACGAACATCGATGCCAACTCGAAGATTCAGTTCAAGCATGCCTTCAAGGAATTGACCCGGCAACTCAACCAGGTGATCGTCTATGTGACGCACGATCAGACGGAAGCCATGACTCTGGCGGATCAGATCGCCCTCATGAAGGACGGCAGGATCGTGCAGTGCAACGATCCCCGAACCCTTTACAACATCCCGGAGGACATCTTCGGCGGGTGGTTTCTCGGAAATCCGGGGATGAACTTCGTGAAGGAACGGTGTGAAAAGAGGGGAGACACCTATGTCGTTGATTCGAAACTGTTGAAACATTCCCTTCATATCGATGTTTCAGAGGTATCTGCGGGTGTCACCCTGGGGATCCGTCCTGAGCATGTCCGGCTGTACAGCACTCCCACTCCCAACGCGGTCAAAGCGGCGGTAAGGGATAAGGTTCTGACTATCGGGGGGCAGTATCTTTATACCCTGGAGGTAGGTACGGTTAGGATCAAGGCCAAGGTGAGTAACCGTTTTGGCCATTCTCACAAAGATACGACGGTTTGGATGGAGCTTCCCGTTCGGTATTTGGTGGTTTTCGACGAGGCGGAACGACGGGTCCGAGGGGGTTTGAGTCTGGAGTGAAAGAAAGGAAAAAAGATATGAAGATAAAATTGGGAATTGTAGGGGCGGGATTCATTGCCGATTTTCACGCGAGGGCCTTAACACAGGTTCGGGACGTGGAGGTGACTGGAATTGTATCCCGCACCCGTTGGAAGGCGGAGAGATTTGCCTCGTTCGTGAAAAGCCACCGGCTTGGAGAGGCAATCGTTTATGAAAGCGTGGGGGAGATGGCCGATGCCGTGGACGCCATTGCCGTTTACGTCCCCAACTTTGTCAAGGTTGATATAGTGGAGGAGATCGTTGCGGCGGTCGAGAAAGGCGCTCAGGTGAAGGGGATCATTGCCGAAAAACCCCTAGCCCGGAACATGCGGGAGGCGCGGCGGCTGGTGGAACTCGTTCGTAAAGCTGGATTGAAAACCGCCTATTTCGAGAATCAGATCTTCATGAAGGCCTTGAACAAACAGCGGGAACAGCTTGAGGTTTTGCAGAAGGAGATGGGACCGTTGCATTTCGTGCGCTCCGCGGAGGAACACGCGGGTCCCCACGAACCTTGGTTCTGGGATCCTGAAAGGCAGGGAGGCGGAGTACTGTCCGATATGGGGTGCCACAGTATCGCGGTGGGATGGTATGCCCTGACGCCTCTGGGCAAAGCTCCAAACTTTTTGGTCCCTTTGTCCGTGTCGGCGGAATGTGCCCTTTTGAAGTGGGGATTGCCGACGTGGCGGGAAAAACTTCGTGACAAGTTTGGTGTCGATTACGCCAAAACTCCCGCGGAGGATTTTACTACGGGAATTGTTACCTTCCAGAACCCGGAGACGGGCCAAATCGTCAAGGCCCAGTTCACGGATTCCTGGATGTATGAGAAGCAGGGATTGAGGCTCTACATGGACGGGGTGGGCCCCGGCTATGCCTTTGAGATTAACTCCCTCCTGTCCCCGCTCCAGATTTTTATCGGGGATGAGGCCTCCCAGGCCGTGGCAGACGCAGAGATGGCCCTCGAAAAGTCCACGGCCTCCCGGGGGCTCCTGGTCGTTCAGCCGAACGAACCTGATCTCTATGGTTATCCTGATGAAAATGCGGATGCTGTTCGAGCGTTCCGAGAGGGAAGGGACGGGTTACTTCCCTGGGAGTACGGGCTTGATATTGTAAGGCTCGTCATGGCTGCCTACATGTCTGCGGAAGAGGGAAGGATCATCGACTTGACGAATCCGGCCGACTTGAAGGCTTTGGAAACGTATGTGCCCCTCATTCAGCAGGGCAAAGGGCATGGTGTGTTAGCCCGCTGAGGGTTATCGTCGAAATTCATTCCCTCCGCGGGGGGCTGTTTTACTCTTTTGTTTAGGATCCCGTCTTTACGCCGCCTTTCCGTTCGTTCGGCCTTTTAGTTGGGCGGAGCGGAGGGTGTGACGCCGCTGGGCTGAGAGAATCACCTTTCGAAGGCGGATCGACTTGGGCGTGACCTCCACCAGCTCGTCCTCCCGGATGAAGCCGATGGCCTGTTCCAGCGTCAGCGGCGTGACCTTGGAGAGGATGATGTTGGCGTCCCGGCCGGCGGCCCGCATATTGCTCAGTTTCTTTTCCTTGCAGGGATTCACATCGATGTCCTTGCCCCGGTTGTGTTCCCCGATGATCATCCCCTCGTAAACAGGCTCTCCCGGCGTGATGAAGAGCCGTCCCCTCGGCTCCAGGTTGAACAGGGCGTAGGGCACGGCGTGGCCGCTTCGGTCCGCCACGATGGAACCGGTAAAACGGCTGGGATAGTCGCCCTGGTATTCCCCGTAGCCGTCGAAGAGGGTATGCAGAATGCCGGTGCCGCGCGTGTCGGTGAGAAACTCGTCCCGGTATCCGATGAGCCCCCGAGAGGGAATGGAAAACTCGAGCCGGATCCGTCCCGTGCCGTTATTGACGAGATTGGTCATCTTGCCCTTGCGGAGGGCCAGTTTTTCCGTGATGACCCCGAGAAACCGTTCCTCGCAGTCGATCATCACCTGTTCCATCGGTTCCAGCTTCTTCCCGTCCTTGTACTTGAAAATCACCTCGGGACGGCCCACGCAGAACTCGAACCCCTCCCGCCGCATGGTCTCGATGAGGATGGCCAGCTGAAATTCCCCGCGTCCCTTGACAGTAAAGGTGTCCTGCCGGTCCGTGGTTTCCACCTGGATGGAGACGTTACGCAGGGTCTCCTTTTTCAGACGGTCGAGGATGCGGCCCGC
>CAZKUZ010000164.1:0-4650 GCA_964556045.1 uncultured Thermodesulfobacteriota bacterium
ATGTAGAATAAAGACAAGGTCAGTAGGGTAAAATGAATCAAAAACCAGTAAATTTTTGTAAACATATTTCAGGACTTGACAAGGCGAAGGGCAATTGGGTGGTTGGGTGAAATATCTTGTCCCGCGCGAAGGCGCCGGGGCGCAGGAACTGTCGGGAACACGGGGTAAAAAAGGTTAGGGTATGCCGAAACGGGAAGACATCCGGAAGATCATGATCATCGGTTCCGGGCCGATCGTCATCAGCCAGGCCTGCGAGTTCGATTATTCGGGAACCCAGGCCTGCAAGGCCCTGAGAGAGGAAGGCTACGAGGTGGTCCTGGTCAACAGCAATCCCGCCACCATCATGACCGACCCGGAGATGGCGGACCGGACCTATATCGAGCCCCTTTCCCCCGGGATCGTGGCGAAGATCCTGGAACGGGAGCGTCCGGACGCCCTGCTCCCCACGCTGGGGGGACAGACGGGGCTGAATATCGCCGTGGCTCTCTGGGAGATGGAGGTGCCCCAGAGGCTGGGCATCGAGATGATCGGAGCGACCTACGAGACCATCAAGAAGGCCGAGGACCGGGATACTTTCAAGGAAACCATGGAGAAGGCGGGGCTGGACCTGCCAAAGAGCGGGGTGGCCCATACCATGGAAGAGGCCCTCGCCCTGGCCGGGGAGATGGGCTTTCCCCTCATCATCCGTCCCAGCTTTACCCTGGGCGGGACGGGGGGCGGCATCGCCTACAATATCGACGAACTGCGCCATATCGTGGAAAACGGCCTCGAGCAGAGCATGATCAGCGAGGTCCTGGTGGAGGAATCGGTCATCGGCTGGAAGGAGTTCGAGCTGGAGGTGATGCGGGATGCCAAGGACAACGTGGTCATCGTCTGCTCCATCGAGAACCTGGATCCCATGGGGGTCCACACGGGCGACAGCATCACCGTGGCCCCGGCCCAGACCCTCACCGACCGGGAATACCAGCGGATGCGGGACGCGGCGATTCGCGTGATCCGGGCCATCGGCGTGGAGACGGGCGGTTCCAACATCCAGTTTGCTGTTCACCCGGAGACGGGGCGGATGGTGATCATCGAAATGAACCCCCGTGTCTCCCGAAGCTCCGCCCTGGCCTCCAAGGCCACGGGATTTCCCATCGCCAAGTTCGCCGCGAAACTGGCTGTCGGCTACACCCTGGACGAGATTCCCAACGACATCACCAAGGAGACGCCCGCCTCGTTTGAGCCGACGATCGACTACTGTGTCGTCAAGATCCCCCGGTTCACCTTCGAGAAGTTCCCGGGCGCCGACGAAACCCTCGGAATTTCCATGAAGTCGGTGGGGGAGACCATGGCCATCGGCCGGACCTTCAAGGAGGCCTTGCAGAAGGGATTGCGCTCTCTCGAGATCGGCCGTTTCGGCCTGGGGGCGGACGGGAAGGATGATCCCCTCCTCGACGTGGGGTGCCGATCCGGAGGGGCGGCCCCGCAGCACGAGCTGGAGACGTGCCGCCTCTCGCTGAGACAGAAGCTGGTGCATCCCTGCCCGGAGCGGATCTTCTATCTGCGCTACGCCTTCAAGGCGGGAATGCGCCTGGAGGAGATCCAGGAGCTGACGAGGATCGATCCTTGGTTCCTGGACCAGATCGCGCAGATCGTGGCGTATGAGGATGAAATCGCGGCGGCGGGAGAGCGGTTCCGAGACGAAGGGGCCCTTCCGGTGGAATTCTGGATGTCGGCAAAGCAGATGGGGTTTTCCGACCGGCAGCTTGCCTATCTCCTCGGATCCGACGAGCTGACTATTCAGGAGGCGCGGAAGAGCCAGGGTGTCACCTCCACGTTCAAACTGGTGGATACCTGCGCGGCCGAGTTCGAGGCCTACACCCCCTACTACTATTCCACCTACGAATCGGAGGACGAAACCCGTCTTTCCGAAAAGAAGAAGATCATGATCCTCGGGGGAGGACCCAACCGGATCGGGCAGGGCATCGAATTCGACTACTGCTGTGTGCACGCCTCCTTCGCCCTGAAGGAGCTGGGTTACGAGACTATCATGGTCAACAGCAATCCAGAGACGGTCAGCACCGACTACGATACCTCCGACAAGCTCTACTTCGAGCCCCTGACCCTGGAGGATGTCCTGGGAATCGTGGACCGGGAGAACCCGGACGGCGTGATCGTCCAGTTCGGGGGCCAGACCCCGTTGAACCTGGCCATTCCCCTCAAGAAGGCGGGGGTGCACATCCTCGGGACCGACCCGGAGGATATCGACCGGGCGGAGGACCGGGAGAAGTTCCAGGCCCTGCTCAGGAAACTGGGGCTGGTCCAGCCGGCCAACGGCATCGCCGTCTCCTTCGAGGAGGCCAAGGAGGTGGCCGGGACCATCAGTTACCCCGTGGTGGTGCGTCCCTCCTACGTCTTGGGGGGACGGGCCATGGAGATCGTTTACGACGAGGGGTCCCTCGAAGGGTATATCCGGTCGGCGGTGAAGGCGTCGCCGGAACACCCCATCCTCATCGACAAGTTTCTCGAAGACGCCATCGAGATCGACGTGGATGCCGTCTCGGACGGGGAGCAGTGCCTCATCTGCGGCATCATGGAGCATATCGAGGAGGCGGGGGTCCATTCGGGGGACAGCGCCTGTGCCATCCCGCCCTTTTCACTGACCGACGAGCAGATCGAACAAATCAAGCAAAACACCTACGCCCTGGCCGGGGAACTCCACGTGATCGGCCTGATGAACGTGCAGTACGCCGTGAAGAACGACGTGATCTATGTCCTCGAAGTCAATCCGAGGGCGTCCCGGACCATTCCCTTCGTGAGTAAATCGAAGGGGATTCCCTGGGCGAAGGTGGCGGCCAAGGTCATGGCGGGGAAAAAGATCGCCGAGCTGGGTGTCGCGGAACGGGATATCTCCTATGTGACGGTCAAGGAATCCGTCTTCCCTTTCAACCGTTTCCCCGGCGTGGATACGGTCCTGGGGCCCGAGATGAAATCCACCGGGGAGGTCATGGGGGTGGACCGGGATTTTGGCGCGGCCTTCGCCAAGTCGCAGATCGCGGCGGGCAGCGCCCTCCCCACGGAGGGGAACGTCTTCATCAGCGTCAAGAACAAGGACAAACGGCAGGTCATCTTCCTGGCGAAAAAACTGGTGGACCTCGGGTTCCGGCTGGTGGCGACTTCGGGGACACGGAAGGTCCTGGCCAAGAACGGGATGGAGGTGCAGCACGTCTTCAAGGTGAATGAGGGACGTCCCGACGTGGTCGATTTCATCAAGAACGGTCAGATCCAGCTGATCATCAATACCCCCAGCGGGAAGAAGCCCAAGGCGGACGAAATCGCCATCCGAACCGAGGCGGTCAGCCACGGGATCCCGTGCATCACGACCATCTACGGGGCGTACGCGGCGGTCAACGGGATCGAGTCGATGAAAAAACGCGAATTTACGATTCAATCCATTCACGAGTATCACGAAAAAGGCTGATAAGAACCTGAAGCCTGAAATCAGGGGAGAAAGGCGGGAGATTAGTGGAAGAAGGTAAAAAGTGGGTCGTTCTGGCAGTCCTGGGTTGTCTCCTCTTTTCGGGGACGCTTTTTTTTGTGAATTTGGGGAAACGTGACCTTTGGCGTCCGGACGAACCGAGGTATGCCGAGGTGGCCCGGGAGATGGTCATGAACCACCAGTACCTGGTTCCCCAGATCAATCGTCAGCCCTATACCCAGAAATCCCCCCTCTTCTTCTGGATGGTGGCGGGATCTTTCAAGATGTTTCACAAGATAAATGAGTGGACGGCGCGGTTTCCCGTGGCGTTGAGCGCCCTTCTCTGTGTCCTGCTGACCTTCCTGATCGGAAAGCGCCTCTTCGATACCTCGACCGGTTTCTTTTCCGCCCTCCTTCTTGCCACGACAAGCGAGTTTTTCTGGCTGGCGGGCCGGGTCAACCTGGATACCACCATGACCCTTTTCATCCTGGTCAGCCTTTACCTGATTGTCCGGGGACTCGCCGGGGGGCGTCATCGGAACCTCTGGTTCCGCCTGGCCTTCTTGTCCGCCGGTGTGGCCACCTTGGTGAAAGGCCCTCTGGGGATTATCGTTCCTTTTTTGACGCTTTTCGTTTACCTCCTCCTGCAACGTGATTTCAAGACCCTCAAAGAGATCCCGTGGATCAGCGGGTTCGGGATCTTTTTCCTGGTCCTTGTCGCAGGGTTGGCCCCCACTTGCTTCGCGGGCGGAAAGACCTATACCCGGGAGCTGATCTTTCATCAGACCGTGACGCGGTACCTTCACGGGATCAATCATCGCAAGGGTTTTTTCTATTATTTCTATGCCTTCCCGGAGGCCCTGCTTCCCTGGGTTATCTTCCTCCCCGCCGCGATTCTTTTTGTCTTGAAAAAGGGGAAGGAGAAGGAGAAAGTTGATCGGTCTCCTCTCCTCTTAGTCGTGGTCTGGATACTGGCCAATCTCCTCTTTATCTCCTTTTCGAAGAGCAAGCGGGAACTTTATATTCTGTCCCTGATACCGGCGGCGTGCCTCTTTCTCGGCACCTATATCAGCGCCCTGTATCGGAAGAAGATTCCCCTGACACCCTGGTTCACGATTCCCGTCTATCTCTTGGGTATCCTGTCGATCGTGGCGGGAATCGCCTTCCCCTTCGCCCCCTATGCCGTCAAG
>CAZKUZ010000165.1:0-5264 GCA_964556045.1 uncultured Thermodesulfobacteriota bacterium
ATCCAGGAACGGGGCGTGACGATCATCATGATTGAGCACGTGATGCAGGCCGTGATGGGACTGTCCGAACGGATCATCGTGTTGAATTACGGGGAGATTATCGCGGAAGGGACCCCGGAAGAGGTGGCGAACAACCCCGAAGTCATCAAGGCCTATCTGGGTGATTGATTATGCTGCTGAAAGTTGAAAATCTGAACGTCTTCTACGGGGATATGCAGGCCCTTTGGGATGTGAGTTTCGAGGTCTCCGAGGGGGAGCTGGTAACCTTGGTAGGGGCCAATGGAGCGGGCAAAACGACCACCATCAATGCCATTTCCGGGCTCCTGCGCCATAAGACGGGGAAGATCTATTTTAAAGATATTCCCATCCACGAACTCGAACCCCACGAAATCACCGCCCTGGGGATTATCCAGGTCCCGGAAGGAAGAAAGCTCTGGCCGAACCTGACGGTCCTGGAGAATCTCGAGCTTGGCGCCTATCTCAAGATAAATCGAAAAGAGAAAGACGAGAACATGTCGCGTGTCTATGACCTTTTCCCCCGTCTCAAGGAGCGGGAGAACCAGCTTGCGGGGACCCTTTCGGGCGGTGAACAGCAGATGCTTGCCATCGGACGCGCCATGATGTCCCAGCCGGAAATCCTGATGCTGGACGAGCCCTCTCTGGGATTAGCGCCTATCCTTGTGAAGGACCTTTTCAAGATTATTCGTCGCATTAACCAGCAAGGGGTTACGGTTCTGCTTGTGGAACAGAATCTCCGGTATGCCCTGGAGAACTCGACGCGGGGTTATGTCCTTGAAACGGGAAGGGTCACCCTTGCGGGTTCCAGCGCGGAACTTCTTGAAAATCCCCATGTGAAAAAGGCCTATCTGGGTATTTGATTTCCCTGTTTTTTGACTTGTATTCGATTCCGCCACGTTGTATGGTTTATTCCGTAATTATTTAAGGACAAGATTTATGGGAACAAAAGTTTCGCAGAACACATTGTCGAAGGTTGTTCAGGTCGGCCTGTTCGAGGCTCCTCCCGATAAGATTCTCAAGGCGGGGAGGCTGGTGAATGTCTTTACAGGGGAGATCCAAAGGGAGATCTACGTTGGGATCTGGAAGGAGTGGATTGCCTACGTGGTCGGATGGGATCATCCCCTGACCGTTGGTGAACAGACGGAGGTTATCGATCTCAGCGCCTATATCCTTTGCCCCGGTTTTATCGATGGACATACCCACGTTGATGGCTGGATGACCCTCGGGGAGTTTCTGAGGTATGCCATCCCGGGCGGCGCCACGGCCATCGTGACGGAGACTTCGGCCATCGCGTCAGCCATGGGGAAAAAGGGCGTCTTTGCCCTCTTGCGTGACGCGGTCCGTCAGCCCGTTCCCATCTATATCACCGCTCCGGCGGAGATTCCCCCCTATCCGGGGCTCGAAACGTGTCACCCCTTTGATATGGACGATTTTGCCGAGGTCCTGGCTCATGAACGGACCCTGGGGATGGGGGAGATCTACTGGAAGGCCCTGATTGATCGGGATCGTGGGCTTCTCAAAAGGATGGCCATGACCCTGAAGGCGGGCAAGCTCGTCGAGGGGCACGCAGCGGGGGCCAGGGGCGATAGGCTCGATGCTTACATTGCCGCGGGCGTCTCGAGCTGCCACGAATCGGTTTCCCCTGAGGAGGTCTTTGAGAAACGGCGCCTCGGGATGGATGTGATGATCCGGTGCGGCTATATCCGGGACGATCTCGAAGCCATTGCCCCTGCCTTGAAGGGAAGACAGATAGATGAGGGGCTCATGCTGGTCAGCGACAATTACTCTCCGAAGATGCTTGTGCGGGACGGGTATCTGAATCACATCGCGCACCTGGCGGTAAAGCGGGGATTGGAGCCCGTGGACGTGGTCAAGATGCTCAGCCTGCATGTGGCGCGGCATTTCCGCTTGGACAGACGGGGAGGGATCGCCCCGGGTTGGCTTGCCGATATGATCACCGTGGAGGATCTTGAAGATTTTAAAGTGGAACTTGTCATGTCGGAGGGCAAGGTTGTTTGGAAAGAGGGAGATTTCGTGATTGCCCCCAAACGTGTGAATTTTCCGAAATCCTTCAAGAAATCGATCACCATCCCCGAGGCGCACGAGATCGATTTCTATCTCTGGGGGAAGGAAGATCCGACGGAAGTTCGTGTGATCGAGATTAAAACGGAGACCGTGACGGACCTTTCCACGTATTCACTGTCGTTGTCGGAGGAGGGAAACATCATGTCCGATCCTTCCCGGGACATAGCGAAACTGGCGGTGATCTATCGGGCGGCGACCTCTTACCCCGAGGCGGTGGGTTTCATTAAAGGCTTTGGGTTGAAGGAAGGGGCCGTGGCCACGAGCCTTAGTTGGGATTGTAACAACATTATCGTCCTGGGACCCAACGAATGTGACATGGCCGCGGCGGTCAACCGCGTGCGGGAACTGGGCGGCGGAATGGTTTTCAGCTTGGGCGAGGAGGTTGTCGTGGAGGTGCCGCTCCCCCTGGCCGGAATCACCAGCGAGAAGTCTCTGACGGAACTTGCCTGTGAGATCGATGAGCTCGAGCGGACCCTTAAGGAGATGGGATGCTCCCTGCCGCGGCCGTTCCTGGCCATGCAAACCCTCTCGTTTACGGGACTTCCCTTTTACCGGCTCACGGACAAAGGACTGCTCGACATCAGGGCAAAGAAGCTGATTCCCGTTATCGTTTCATGAACGAACAAGAAGAGATCTACGCAATCGTCGACGAGGACGATCGGGTTGTGGGGAAGGCGACCCGGAGAGAGATTCACCAGAAGGGTCTTCTTCACCGAAGCGTGCATATCTTTGTCTTCAACAGGGCGGGACAACTCTATATCCAGAAACGTTCCATGAGCAAGGACATGCATCCGGGATGCTGGGATTCCTCGGCGTCGGGGCACGTCGATTTCGGCGAGTCCTACGAGACGGCGGCGGCGCGGGAACTTGAAGAAGAATTGGGCATTCGTGCCAGGGTTATTTACTGGTTCAAGATCAGGGCCTGCGAAGAGACGGGCTGGGAACACGTGGCCTTCTTTACCGCCCACGCCTCCGGGGAGATCAAGGTGAATCCCGATGAGATCATGGAGGGAAGATTCGTGGATATTCCGAGGCTTTCCATGTGGATGACGCACACCCCCAAGATCTTCGCCCCGGGCTTTCTCCTCGTCTTCAAATTGGCTATGGGGCGTGGCATACTGACGCGGTAGGTTATGAGAGGACCAAGAGAGATTATCAGAGGCGTTTTTCAGGTGGGAGGTCCAGACCTTACGGATCCCTCGGACTGCATGGTTTATCTCGTCCGAGGGAACCCTTGTATCCTGATCGATGCCGGAGCGGGACCCTCCGCTCCGGAAATCTTGGAGTTGATTCAAAAAACGGGATGCCAAGGAAACGCCATCGGCTATCTTTTCCTGACCCATTGCCACGTGGATCACATCGGCGGTGCGTCTTATTTCGTGGAACGCTTCCCGGCCATGAGGGTGGTGGCGCACGAGGGAGACGCGGAGGCGATCCGATCCGGGGATCCGATCAAGACCGCGGCGAACTGGTACGGAACGAGGCTCTCTCCTTTGAAAATCTATGATCTCTTCGAGGGAGACGAGATGCTTCTCGAGGCCCTGCCTTCATCTCTGACGCTCCTCCACACGCCGGGTCATACTCCTGGATCCAGCGTTGCTTTCACCGAAAGGGACGGTGTCCGGGCTCTCTTTGGTCAGGATATCCACGGTCCATTCATGCCGGAATTTGGTTCTGATCTCTCCCAGTGGCGCGACTCCATGAAAAAACTCCTCGAGCTGGAAGCGGATATTCTTTGTGAAGGGCATTACGGTATCATAGAGGGAAAGGAAGAGGTGCGCCAGTTCATTGAACATCATCTGCGGCTTCAAGGATTTTGATCCTTCCGTTTTTTGAACTATTCGAAAGAACGAGGAATTTTTCACTGTGAATCCCCCTGGTTGGCTTGACAGTGTAAACGGGACTGTGATACGCATATTAATCACGAAACTATAAAGGATTTAAAGGAATTTGGAAAATAAGAAGAGTAAAAATCCCGTCGCAAGGTTTTTTTGTTCCCTGAAATTAACCATCACCCTTCTTATCCTATTGGCGGTCGTTTCCATCTTCGGGACGGTCATCCCCCAGCGGCTTCCTGACAGCCAATACCTGAAGCACTATCCGGAAGGTCTCTTTCGTTTCCTGAACTTCCTTGGGATCTTCGACCTCTATCACGCCTGGTGGTTTCGTTTGCTCCTGGTTCTGCTTATCGTGAACCTGATCTTCTGTTCTTTGGAGCGGTTCCCGAGGGCGTGGCGTTTCATCAAGTCTCCCAGGAAGTGGCTCGGCCCGGATGAGATCAAGCAGTTTCCCATGAAGGATTCCTTCGAGGTTTCGAGCAAAAGTCTCTCTGTCGATAAGGCAGAGGAATTGATTACATCCGTTTTGAAACATACGGAAAGGAGCGAAAAAGACGGCAGGGTTGTCTTGTTTCACGAGTCGGGGAAGATTTCCAGGCTTGGGGTTTATATCACCCATTTGAGCGTCATTATCATCATCCTGGGGGCGTTGATCGGTTCGATCTTTGGGTTTGAGGGGTTTGTCAGCCTGCTCGAAGGGACCTCCACGAATGTCATCTATCTTCGGGACGGCCTGAATACCCCGAAGAAACTCGATTTCACCCTCCGTTGCGACGACTTCGAGATTTCTCTCTATCCCAATGGCATGGTGAAGGAATACACCAGTTATCTGAGCGTCATCAAGGATGGGAAGGTCATCATCGACAAACAGAAGGTGGAGGTCAACCATCCCTTGATGTATGAAGGGATCCGTTTCTACCAGGCCTCGTATGAAAAGCAACGGTCTCCCCTCATGACCATTGGTGTGATGGTGCGGGGGGCGACGGGGGAAAAGGTTTATAAGGTAATGGGGGGAGCTAAGATCCGCCTTGAGGATGGCTCTGTTTTCTCGGTTGTTCAATATCATCCGGATCTTCAGGGATTCGGGCCGGCGGTCCAGATCATGGAGCAACCTCCAAAGGGAGAAGCCAAAACCTTTTGGATCTTTCTGAACTACCCTAAATTTGATATGAAGCGGGGCGGAGAGCATATCTTTGTTTTGAAGAACGTGGAAGAGCTCTATTCCACCGGGTTACAGGTAACCAAGGATCCCGGCGTTTGGGTGGTCTGGCTGGGATGCCTCATGATGGTAGGGGGACTGGTGGTTACCTTTTTCATCTCCCA
>CAZKUZ010000166.1:0-10532 GCA_964556045.1 uncultured Thermodesulfobacteriota bacterium
CGGGACTTATAAAGTCAAGATGTATGGCGACTGCGGCAGGGATGAATCGGGGCAAACAACCATAACCGTTTACAAAATCGACAGGAAACTGCTCGCCGATAAAAACGAAGCTACCGTCGGAGACAAGGTCTCTTTTTCGACCAGGAATTTTGTTTCAAAATGTATTCTCTGGGATTTCGGTGATGGTACGAGGCTCAAGGGCGGTAAAACCGAATCCCATATTTACAAGACCGCAAACAATTACACGGTCAAGGCCTACGATTTTTGCGGCAAAGAATCCGTCAAACCCGTATTGTTGCATATACGGGTCAGCAACAAGGCGTTTTCGATCATCAAGGCCCGCCTTCACTTTGATCACAATAGTAATACGGCCAAGGTAGAAGCCGGCAACAGGCTTTCCGGCCAGGCAGTTATCGAATATAAGGGTTCGGGAACCGTGCGCTATCAGTGGCGTGTAGACAATAAAGTCTTAGGCGGCGTGCGAACCTTACACCTGACTGGCGGCAACAAAAGCACAACTCAAAAATTAGCCTCCATTTCTCTACCGACCCAACAGATGGGTCGCCACAAACTCTCCCTCCGGCTCCTTGAGCCCAAGTCCCGGTTGCAGCCGGCAGACATCACCTATCTTGTCAAACATCCCAAGCATTACAAGGTCAAACTTACCTTCCGTTCTTACACGGACAAGCTGGGTAAAACGAATGTTTTTTCAGGAAACACCCTGAGGGGAAAGAAAGGCGATCACCTGAAAATAAACGGGGCAATTTTCAATGAGGGAAGTACCGCAATACCAGAGGGCTATTTGCGCATCTATATCGGTTCAAAGCTCATCGGCACCCAGTCAATCCGCTCGATTCAACCCGGGAAACTCATTCCATTTGACACATCGATCAAGTTTCCCGACGCCCCGAAATCAGAAATTAGTTTTCGCTTCGTTGAAAAAAACGGCGCCCCCATTCGCGTTCAGCCATTGAATTTGATGACAAAAACCCTGAAGAATCCGGCACCTTCTTTCGATCTTAGAGCCCACACCCAGATGAAAATATTGAATTTTTCCGTTGTGAAACCCGTTATTTATATCTACGGAGATTACATCGTTGACGTCAAAGTAGAAGGTGCGTATGAGGCCTACATCTCCGTCCCGAGACGTCCGGGAAAATCAGGGAAATTATTTCACCGTGTACAGCTAACACCGGACCCATATGGCAATATCGAACAAACCGTTGCCGTTGGAGATGCCGTTGATCCCGACACGGGAAAAAAGATCCGGCTGACAAACGCCAAAGGAGGGCTGCCGGATCAAATTCCGTTGACTCTCGTCATCAAGGGGAAAAACAGTGCCGGCCAAATAGCGTACACGCAGAAAAAAATCATTCAACACATACGGTTTCACAATTCTCACGGACAAAAACCTAAAATCATAGACTTTTCTTTTAATATCCTATGGTTAAATGGAAGGCTTTGGCAAAATTACGGGCAGTTTTCGGCAAAGACACTTCATGCTGACAAATATAAGAAGCGTATTACATATTTAAAAACAGGAAAAGTTCTCTCATGGGGCGGGAATGAAACGATATATCAACTAACGGAGCTTTCTGAATGGGATTACGGTAATCACGATAGTAACAATAATCCCCTTAACGCAGATCTTCTACCCGGTTCAGGATTTTATGAACTTCAGGTTTTCAATGAATGCGGCATGGATTCCGCCCAGATTTACATTACCCTTCCAAATCAGGATGTCGAGCATTTCATCCAACTTGCCAAGCTCATAGGGTGTCAGGAAACTTCAGCATCATCTAAAAATCAATTTAGATATAGTGGAAAAGCAAAAGGTTCTAACTACTTCCTTATGCCAGACTGCAAAAACCTTCTCAAACGACCGGAGTATAAGGAGTACAAAAAATATTGGGATGGGACAAAACCCAAGGTTAAACTGCTTGTATCCTCCCCTTCTTCTTTGCTTGCCGGTAAAGAGGCGATTATTAATTCAGGGTCAACCGCCAAACTCCTCTATCATATTGCCGATTCCTCCTCCAATAACACGCTGAGACACAACACGTTCTTTCACTTGTACAAAACCGATCTTCAAACAAACCAGAGAAAGCTGATTCTAAAAAAATCGTATGCCGGGGAACTGGACGTCAAGAAGGAAGAATGGCGTGATGACATTGTCACCGCTGAATATTTTGTTTCCCCCAAAAAATCGACAAAATATACGCTCATTGCGAAAAACCGATACGGCACAACAAGCGCCACCGTGACCGTCCGTGTCAGGAATTACAGCCAGCCGCCCGCAATTAACAATTTTTCCGTAACTCCGAATATGGGCGTTAAAGAAGGCGAAACGGTCACCGTTTCTTATGATATTTCCAATGCGGTTACCGCGGTTGTGATGAATCACGATACCGGTGCCGGTTATCACCTGAAGGTTCCTCCATCCGGTTTTTTGAAAGGGTCTCTTTCTGTCAAAGTTGCAAGAAAAACCAATTTTGAATTGCTCGTAAAAAACGGTAAAGGGACTACAGTAACACAAAATATAAGTGTTTATATGCAAACAGAGCCCGTGAGTATCTCCGTAAGTTTAAAGACTAAAAATTCCCAGAAGAATCAGGTTGGAAACCCCCCGGTGGTACAAATCAAGAAGGGCGAATCGGCGATCTTAAGCTATCAATGCAGGGGCGGGAAAAAAATCGAAATTTATGATAATACTTCCAAGAAAGAGATCACGGTGTTTTCCGGTGATCCAGGAAAAATTACGGAAGGTAAGGTCACATTATATCCAAAACAGTATACAGAATATCTTGTTTCTGCAACGGATATAAACAACGGAGCAACGTCCAAAAAGGCGATTGTTAAAGTTGCCCATGTTAATCGATTCAAGAAAAAACCTTACATCAATCAATTGAAGGCGGTCAAAACCGGGCAATGGAAATGGCCTGACGCAACGGTTAATGTCTTCGACATTACATACGAATATCTCAATGCGGACGAGGCTTACCTCATAGAAAAATGGTCGGGCGATATTATCGCCGCCTTGCCCGTCGCCGCCAGTGGCGGAACGTATCAGTCCGGATCGATCGAAAAAGGTATCCCCAGCACTGTTAAGAGCTCCCAGGCCGGTTTTATCCTGAAACTCATCAACGCTTATGGAACAACAACACAGGAAATCATTCCCGTAAAAGCAACCTCTTCTAAGTCCGCGGATAAAACTGCTCCCCGAAGCGGCAGGGTGTCGGAACACCTGATTCCCGGAAAAACGCTGCCCGATGTCAGCCATAAACTGGGCGGAACGGTTGCCAGCGCCCCTTTTAATCCAACCTTGGGCAACATGGGTATTTCCATGCTCAAGGCGGACAGGAACATTCTTAAAGCCAACAATGCCACCACCCTCAGGTATGCGTTTCACGGAGCCCGCAAAGCGAGAATTTATGAGAAGATATATGGAAAAACGATTCAGCCCCTCACCGTAGCCGCCAACGGTTCCGGAACGGGCAAAATAAAGGTTTCGCCAGATCAGCTTTCCATTTACGTGCTTGAACTGACTGACGGGCAGGGAAACACAAAGACGGCTGAAGTAAAAATCGTGGTCCAACGCGATTTCCGCATAAAGGGAAAAGTGTACAAGCCTTTCATCAACAAATTCAAAGCAAGCAAATCAACGGCGAGGGCAGGTGAAACCATCTATCTTGCGTATGATTTTATCAATGCCGACGAGGCATATATTATCGAAGAGACAAGCGGCAAGGTTCTTCACACGCTGCCGGTTCCTTTTGGAGTATACTCGCAAGGTCGTGTGGCGGTAACAATCCCGCATGGAACTTCCGCGAAACGCATCAAATACTTATTACGCCTGAAAAACCGTGACGGCATGACACAAGAGAGCAGAGAAATTTTCATTCGCTCCTAAAATTTGCCGGGCTCTTGAAATCAAGAAAGGGGGGTTAAATGCCTCCAAGCATCTAACCCCTTTGAAATCACTGGAGCCAACGAGCGGACTCGAACCGCTGACCTGCTGATTACGAATCAGCTGCTCTACCAGCTGAGCTACGTTGGCACGGTCAATTTTTTAGCACAAACGGTGAGTTCTGTCAAAAGTTTTTCCCCTATTCTCCCACCACGGGAAGGACCAGGCGTTTCTCCACCATGTCGATGACAGGGACGGTAAAGGCCTTGTCCTTGAGGAGGCGGTTGACGAGAGACTGGGGGTAGGAGCGGTAGCGGAGCTTGACGATCACCTTGACCGATTTCCGGATTCCCTTGGGAACGAGAAAAGTGTAGGTTTCTATCGCCATGCCCTTGGGCGGAATCGTCCGGTTCCAGAGAAAATGATCGACCTTCCAGGGCTTGAGGGTATGCTGGCCGTTTTCATCCACCGCGTAGGCATTGAAAATCCTCGAGTCCCGTTCGATGGTTCCGGATTCCGTCAGGTCTCCGGAGTGGAAGAAGACCCTCCCGTCCTGGTCGGCCACCTGGACGTTCAGCCACATCTGCCTCAGCTCGGCCAAGGAGGTGGGGAGGTTGTGTCCCGCCGCGATGTTTTTGACCTTGATTTTCAGTTTGAGCAGCCTTCCCGGTGTCACGACCGCGTCAGAAACCTCCAGTTCCAGGGCCGCCGCCGTCTGGAGCCGGTGCATGATCTCCCGCGCGTGATCCTGGTAACCCTCTTCTTTCGCCATGGCCGTATTGGCGCCGAGAAACCAGTGGGGGAAAAAGGGAGAGCGCTCCGGCTTCAGCTCCGAGGCCGGTCCCCACATCTCGGGCGGCACGAGGGTCCGGGCCGCTTCCACCGCCTTTTCCACCGGCATCATGTGACAGTGCTGGCACTGAATCCCCTTTTTCGCATAGACGGATCGCTTCCATTCGTCGTAGGTTCTTTCCAAAGGGACATTGCCGTGAAAGGACTGATGGCAGTTCGCGCATATCTTCGAGCTGACGTGCAGAGACGACCAGAGGCCTTCGTGAATGCCGCCCGCGTCGCAGTCCTCGTAAGGACCCCGCTTGATGACGCCCGGGCTTAGGGTGAAGGAGGCGTTTCCCGGTTCCCCGAAAGGGGTTTCCTTCCCGTGGCTTTCCGACATGACGTGGCAGGCGTCGCACTGGACGCCGTAGGTGGAAAGGAGGTCGGTTTCTTCGGAAAAGATTCCCGCCACGTTCGTGACATCGCCGGTGGCAAGCCCGATGGGCGTGTGGCACCCGATGCAGAACTTGTCCGTCTTGCCGCCCGTCTCTTCCGAGCCGAGCGCCGCCATCGCGCGCCAGACGGGATCGGTAAAGGCCGCCGCGTGCATGGACCCCTTCCATTGCTGATAGATCCGCTTGTGACAGACCCCGCACTCCGGCGCCCCCTGAAACTTGTCGAGAGAAACCGGCATTTCCCCGTCAACGCGGATGAGGGAGGGATAGAAGGGATACTCGGGATGCTGATCCATGGCCTGAGACGCGGCCTCCGGCGCCGCCGTGGTCTCCGCGCCCTGCTTTTCCTCGGGCGTTCCCGCGGCCGGCGCGGCGCCTTCTTCCGGTGCGGTCGGTTTCTTCTCTTCCGGTTCCCCCGAAGGCTGCCCCTCCGCCTGGGGCGGCGTCTTCTTGTAGGAAGGGGTTACGGAAGGATTGGAAAGGGGAGGAAGTTCCGTCAGCGTGGAGGCCGCCCCCCATCCGCCTCCCAGGAACAACGCCAACACTAAAACGATAAAAAAGCGAAAAACTCTCATGCCTGTCTCCTCATCATCTTACGAAGCAACGCCACGTTGACAGCATCCATGGGCACCTGTGAATCAGGTGACGTCTTGGGAGTTTCCAGGATAAAGGGAAGATCCGCAAGGCGCGCGTCATTGAGGAAAAACCCAAACGCCGCCTCCCCGATCCGCCCCCGCCCGATATGTTCATGCCTGTCCACACGCGAGCCCAGCTCCTTCTTGGAATCGTTGACGTGAACAACCCGCAGGGTTTCGAGGCCGATGACATCGTCAAACCGGGCCATGGTCTCCTCATAGGTCTCCCCGCTTCGAAAATCATACCCGGCGGCGAAAATATGGCAGGTATCCAGACAAACCCCCAGCCGTTCCGGCATGTTCACCTCCGCCATGATATCCCGCAGGTGCTCGAACCTGTAGCCGATCTGCGTGCCCTGCCCCGCCGTGGTTTCCAGGAGGATACACACCGCCTGTTCTTCCCGTTCCAACACGGCCACGCGAATCGCCTCCCCTATCTGCCTGATTCCCCGCGATTCTCCGGTTCCCAGGTGCGCCCCCGGATGCATAACCAGATAGGGAACTTCCAGCCGATGACACCTGTGAATTTCGTCTTCAAAGGCGTCCAGAGACTTTTCGAACATCTCACGATCCGGCGAGGCCAGGTTGATCAGGTAGCTGTCGTGGGCGATGACCGGATCGATACCCGTTTCTTCCTTGCGTCTCTGGAAACGGTCCCTTTCCTCATCGGTGATGGCGCGTCCCAACCACTGGTTGGCGTTCTTGGTAAAGATCTGAATCGTATCAAGCCCGAGTTCTTCACCACGGTCCAAGGCCCGGGAAACACCCCCGGCGATAGACATGTGCGCCCCGATTTTTGGCACGTGAGGCTCCGCTAAAAGAGGTCGTTCTCGCTTTCCGCGATGGCCCGGTCGATCTCACGTTTCAGCTCCGGAGGCAACCCCTCGATCTCCACGTTCAAAAACCCCCGGACGATCGTGGCCGTGGCCTCTTCCTCGGAGAGCCCGCGCGCCATCAGGTACTCGATCTCCTCCTGGGCGATCTTCCCAACGGCGGCCTCGTGGGACATATCCACGCCGCTGAGTCGCCCCTCCAGCTCGGGGATGGCGTGGATGATTCCCCGCTCCGTCAGGATGAGCCCCTGGCATTCCAGGTGGGCCTTGATGTCCTCCGCGTCGCCGATGAGGTGCCCGCGCGCGATGATGGTGCCGCCGCTGCTGATGGTGCGGGAGATGATCTCGGAACGGGATCCCCTCCCATTGAGGAAGACCCGCGCCCCCGTGTCGAGGTAGGAGCCCTCCGGCGCCACCAGGATGCTGCTGAACCGGGCGATGGCGTTGTCCCCGTTGAGATACGCCGTGGGAAAGGTCTGGAGATCCTTCACCTGCTTCAAAGAGACGTAATTGGAGATGAAAACCCCGCCCTCTTCCACGATGATGCCCGTTCGCGGCCTGACGATGACATCCTCTTTCCAGTTATGGATCATCGTGAAGGTGATCTTCGCGCCTTTTTTGACATAGAATTCCGATACCCCAAGGTGCAGGCCGGAGCGGAGGCTGGAGGCCGTGGTGCAGCCGGTGATGATGTTCATCTCCGCCCCTTCTTCGGCGATAACGATGTTGTGAACCGCCTGAAGGACCCCTTCTTCCTCCATGTAGAGGCAGGCCTGGAGGGGGAAGTCCGTCTTTTTTCCCGCCTCGACCCGCATAAAGTAGCCCTGGGGAGGCTGCAGCTCCGTAAAGGCGGTATACTTGTCCGTATCCACCTCCAGGGCCTTCCACCAGTAGTCTTTCAGCCAATCGTATTTGGCGAGGGCGTCCGCGATGGTCGAAACCTCCACCCCTTCCTGGGTAATGTTGCAGTGGGCCACCGAGTGATCTTCCTGGATATAGCTGCCCGACCGTCCCTTCCCCGAGGGAATGATGCCCGCGCTCAAAAGATCCGTCTCGCTGATCCGGGCCAGGCTGGGCTTTTCCCGGGAGGTCTCCAGCTTGTATTTGCTCAAATCGATATCGCGGCCGATGGCCGCCTTTTTGTTCAGGGCCTTTTTCGCTCTCTCTTTCAGACCATGCATCGCACGCACTCCTCGTACCCGAATTTACCCACGCAGGCGAAGATCTCTTCCGGATTACTGGCGCAGGAGAGGCGCCCGTTCAGGATGACGTGTCCCACGTCCGCTTTCACGTAGCGCATGATGAATCCCGTGTGCGTAATGATGATCCCGGATTTCTTCCGTTTCTTCTTGTGCTCGATCATCGGCTCGTCGAAATGCTTGATGGCCTTGTCAAGGAGCTCGGCGATGACCTCACCCACCAGGGCGATGTTTTCCAGGTCCACACCCGATTCCGGTTCGTCCAGCAGGACCAGGTCGGGATCCTGCGCCATGAGCTGCAGCAGCTCCGACTTCTTGATCTCCCCGCCGGAGAGGTTGCTGTTGACGTCCCTATCCAGAAAACCCGTAAAGTTGAGACGCCTGGCCAGCTCCTCCGGGTCCTTCTTCATCTTGGCGCAGAGGGCCACCAACTGGCGGGTCTTCAGCCCCCGGATCGTGGGCGGGCGCTGGAACGACATGCCGATCCCCATTCTCGCCCGCTCGTGGAGGGGAAGCTCCGTGATGTCTTCTCCCTTATAGAAGATTCTCCCTTTGGTCACGTTGTAGCCGGAAAACCCCATGATCGTCATCAGCAGGGTCGTCTTCCCCGTCCCGTTGGGTCCGAACAAGACGTGGGTCTCCCCCGGCTTGACCTCCAACGAGATATCGTGAAGGATCTCTTTCCCGGCCACCTCGACCGAAACACCATCCAAAATTAACATGCGCTCCTCCTGTTTCTCCGCGCTCCCGGAAGGAAAAAGGGAAGGTGACCCGATCGGCCTCTCCTTCCCCCTCGATCGATTCTTACTTTTTCTGACTCCAGGTACCGTAACGTTCCCGCAGCTTACGGTGCAGGATCTTTCCCGTTCCGGTTCGCGGCATCTCCTCGTCCTTGATGAAATCGACGGACTTGGGAATCTTGTATCCCGCGATCTTGCCGCGGCAGAATTGGATGATCTCATCCGCCGTGGCCGTTTTGCCCTCATGGAGAATCACCACGGCGTGAACCGCCTCGCCCCACTTTTCGTGGGGAATACCGATGACCGCCACGTCCTTGACCGCCTCGTGCTTCCCGATGACGTTCTCCACCTCGGACGGGAAGACGTTCTCACCGCCCGTGATAATCATGTTGTTCTTTCGGTCCACCAGGTGATAGAAGCCATCCTCATCCCGGTAGGCCATGTCTCCCGCGCTGAAATACTCGCCGAAGAAGACCTCCTTCGTCTTTTCCGGCATCTTCCAGTACTCGTCGAAGACCATGGGGGTGCGGGAGAAGAGCTCACCCACCTCGCCGTCCGGAACCTCGTTGCGGTCCTCGTCCAGGAGCAGGATGCGATCCGTCCCGATGACCTCACGCCCGATGGACCCTAACTTCCTGAGCTGATCCTCCGGGTGCAGCAAGGTCACCAGTCCGGCCTCGGTGGAACCGTACGCCTCGTAGAGCTCGGAATTCTTGAAGAACTCCAGGATACCCAGCTTCGTGTCTTCCCGCGCCGGCGCCGAGGAGCACATCAGTTTCCGGATGCAGTCCACGTCGTACTTCGATTTCACCTCGTCGGGGAGGGAGAGGATCATGATGTAGTGCGTAGGCACCAGAGAGGTGTAGGTGATCCGCTCTTCCGAAATGACCTTGAGCAGGTGTTCCGGATCGAAACTGACCATGTTGTAGACACACACCCCGCCCCCGCAATAGGTAAACACAAAGGAATAGAAGATGGAGTTGACGTGACACATCGGCATGACGAGAAGGCCGATGTCGTTCTTGTTGAACCCGAATTCCACCTCGTTGATGAGATACTGGGCGATATAGCTCTCGTGGGAACGCACGACGCCCTTGGGTTTGCCCGTCGTCCCCGAGGTGTACATGATGGTCCAGGGATCCCGATGATGCACTTCCACGTCGGGCTCCGCCGGTGACGCCTTGGCGATCAGCTCCTCGTAATGCTGATAGCCAGCCGGGGTCTTCTCGTCCCCGAAATAGATATAGTTCGACGCGGGGATATCCAGATCGTCCCGAATCCCGTTGACCGTCTCCACGAATTCCTTGGCCACGATGAAGGCCTTGGATTCCGAATTCTGGCAGATATAGGTGATCTCGGGTCCGGCAAGCCGGAACATGATGGGCACCACCACCAGGCCCGCCTTCGCCACCGCCGCGTAAATCTCCATCCATTCCACGCAGTTGTAAGCGAGGGCCGCCACCTTGTCGCCCTTCTGAAGGCCAAGCCCCAGCAACGCGTTCGCAAGGCGGCAGGAGCGTTCGTTCCATTCTTTGAACGTCATGGAACGATACAGGTCCTTCGCTCCCATTTTATCCGGATAAAGAATCGCGTTCATCCTCAGAATATCACTCACAGGCAACCAACGACTCATAATGAAACCTCCTTTTGCGTATCGTTAATCACATGCCCAATCTTATACCAAATGCCCTTTGGGAACCGTCCCATTCCGCGTTAAGACTAATACATCGCCTGAATAAAATCAAGGAAGGAAACTCAAAAGATGTCCCTCCTTGACACGGAAGCGGCATCGGGATATGCACTTGACTCACGGGGGAAAAGGCATGAAAAAGGCTCATCTCGACGTCTCCGCCGCCATCATCTTCAACGACGCCCGGGACAGGATTCTCATCGCGCGCCGGAACGCCGAAGGGCTGCACGGAAATCTCTGGGAGTTCCCCGGGGGGAAGATCGAGCCGGGAGAATCGCCGGAGGACTGCCTGCAGCGGG
>CAZKUZ010000167.1:0-4492 GCA_964556045.1 uncultured Thermodesulfobacteriota bacterium
GGTTGTTGGAGGATTGACCATCGATCCGTTGACCAACTCGCCCGTCTTGATACTGAGGGATTTGAAAGGCGAGAAGACGCTTCCCATTTGGATCGGCGTCCTGGAAGCCACCTCCATCGCGACGGTCCTTGAAAAAATCGACGTGGGACGTCCCATGACCCATGACCTGCTGAAAACGATTGTCAATGATCTCGGCGCGAGAGTCCTTCGCGTGGAAATCTGCGATCTTCGCGATAACACCTATTACGCGCTGCTTCAGTTGGATCAGAACGGCAGATGCATTCAGATAGACTCGCGGCCCAGCGACGCGATTGCCATCGCCCTTCGTAGCGGCGCGCCTATCTTTGTCCTCGACACGGTGCTCGAAAAGTCGGAGAAGGAAGCTGAAGGTGAAAAGAAGAGCGCGGAGGCGGTTAACGTGGCCACGACGGATGACAAGGAAAAACTCAAAGAAATCCTTGAAGAGCTCAATCCGGAGGATTTCGGCAAGTACAAGATGTAGGCAGAGAATCCTTCTTGGGATTAGAGTAGGGCTGCGAACTTAAACCTGATCCATGTTCATGCTCCCTGGACTTATTGAAAACCAGCAGGGAACGTGATAGCGTTCTGCACGATTTGGAAAAGGAGATAGTGTATTGATCTACCGTGTAGAGGTTGGCTTCAAGCGTGACATACCGGACGGACCTGGAATGCGTATCCAGAGACGCGTTGTTGAGGAAATGGGACTGCCGATCGAGCGCGTAAGAATCCTTTCCACCTATCTTATTCGCCTGGATGAAGACCGTGACGTGTTGGAGCGGTTGGTTAGGGAGACGTTTTACGATCCCGTGGTTCAGGAAATCGCCGTCGATTCCCCACTGAGGACAGATGCTGATTTTTGGGCGGAAGTCGGGTTCAAGCCCGGGGTGACCGACAACGCGGGGAAGACCGCCCGGCAAGTAATCCACGACTACCTCGGGAGGGCATTGAAAGATCACGAGAATGTCTATACGGCAACCACCTACCTACTTTACGGAAAACTGAGCCTGTCAGAAGCGGAGCTGATAGCCAAAAGGGTCCTCGGAAACCCTTTGATTCATCGATTCATCATCTTTGCCAAAGGGGAATTTGAAAAGAATCGCGAGATCCTGCGTGCCTTGCCCGTCGTCAAGCTGGAGGCGAAAGGGGATGTTTTACGATTCGACTTGAATATGCAGCCGGAAGAACTGGTCCGTCTCAGCAAGAAACGTGTCTTGGCCCTGAACCTGAAGGAGATGGAAACCATCCGGGACGAGTTGAACCGTCCGGAGGTCGTTGAGAAGCGGAAACGGTTCGGACTGGATCAGCGGGTAACGGACGTGGAGCTGGAGGCTATCGCCCAGACGTGGTCGGAACACTGCAAACACAAGATCTTCAACGCCACGATTCACTATAAGGAAGACGGGAAAACCGAAACCATTCATAGCCTCTTCAAAAGCTATATCCAGGAGACCACGAAAAAGGTCCGCGCCGAAAAGGGCGAGAAAGACATCTGTGTCTCCGTCTTCATCGACAATGCCGGAGTCATAAGGTTTGACGAAGAGAACAACCTTGTCTTCAAGGTGGAGACCCACAACAGCCCCTCGGCCCTGGATCCTTACGGCGGCGCCTTGACGGGGATCGTGGGGGTCAACCGGGACCCCTTTGGGACCGGGCTCGGCGCCCGGCTCATCGCGAACACGGATATCTTCTGTTTCGCCGATCCCCGATACGACAAACCGATACCGGAGGGCATTCTTCACCCCCGAAAAATCTACGAAGGGGTCCGCGAGGGCGTGGAGCACGGGGGAAACAAGAGCGGCATTCCGACCGTGAACGGGGCGGTGGTGTTCGAAGAACGTTTTCTTGGCCGTCCCCTCGTCTTCTGTGGGACCTCTGGCATCATGCCCGTCGAGATCAACGGACGCCCCTCCCACGAGAAGCGGATCAATCCTGGTGACCGGATCGTGATGGTGGGCGGTCGGATCGGCGCGGATGGGATCCACGGCGCGACCTTTTCCTCCGAGGAACTCTCCGAATCCTCGCCGGTGACGGCGGTTCAGATCGGAGACCCTATCACGCAGAAGAAGATGTTCGACTTTCTTCTGAAGGCTCGGGACATGGGTCTCTACAACGCCATCACGGACAACGGGGCGGGGGGGCTGTCCTCTTCCGTGGGGGAAATGGCGCAGCTCTCCGGTGGCGCGGAGCTGGCCCTGGAAAGGGCCCCTCTGAAATACCCGGGATTGCGTCCCTGGGAGATCCTCGTGTCCGAGGCGCAGGAACGGATGACGGTGGCGGTTCCGCCCGAGAACCTGGAAACGTTTCTCGAGTTGTCGGAAAAGATGGGCGTGGAGTCGACGGATCTTGGGCAGTTCACCGACTCGGGAGTTTTCCATGTGACTTTCGAGGATGAAACCGTGGCCTATCTCGACATGGATTTCTTTCACAACGGCCTTCCCACCATGGAATTGGAGGCCGAGTGGGTGCCGCCGTCTTTCGAGATGAAGGGAAGGCCTGAAGGGAAAGATCTTAGGGACATCCTCCTGAAGCTCATGGGTAGTTTGAACATCTGCAGCAAGGAATCCATCATCCGGCAGTATGATCACGAGGTTCAGGGAGGGAGTGTCATCAAGCCGCTCATGGGGGAGGCCAACGACGGCCCGTCGGACGCGGCGGTGTTGCGGCCCGTCCTCGATTCCATGGCGGGCGTGGTCTTTGCCAATGGAATATGCCCCAAATACAGTGACTACGACACCTACAGGATGGCGGCGTGCGCGGCGGACGAGGCGGTAAGAAACGCCATTTGCGTGGGATGCGACCCGGATCACATGGCGGCCTTGGACAATTTCTGCTGGTGCGATCCCATCGTATCGGACACGAACCCGGATGGGAAGTATAAGCTCGCCCAGCTGGTCCGCGCCAACAAGGCCCTTTACGACATCCTGACCGTTTACGGAATTCCCCTGATCTCCGGAAAGGACAGCATGAAGAACGATGTCGTGATTCAGGGCAGGAAGATATCGATTCCCCCCACCTTGCTTGTTTCCGTCATCGGGAAGATCCCGGACGTCAGACGCGCCGTTTCCATGGATTTCAAGCGTCCCGGTGATCTTGTTTACCTCCTGGGAATTACCTATCCGGAACTGGCGGGATCGGAATACTATGAAAGTTATGGATGGAAGGGCGGAAGGGTTCCCAATGTCTATCCCGAGGAGGCTTGGCGGCGTTACCGGAAGGTCTACGCGGCCATTGAATCGGGCCTTGTCCGTTCGTGTCACGACTGTTCGGACGGAGGGATCGGGGTAGCCCTTGTCGAAAAGGCCCTGGCGGGAAACCTGGGCGCTGAGATCGACTGCGCGAGGATACCCGAGGACGGTTGTGAAGGGTGGGACGAAATTCTCTTCTCCGAATCCCAGAGCCGACTCGTCGTGACGGTTTCCCCGGATAGACGTGAGGCCTTCGAGCGCATCTTCGAGGGGGATCACCTCTCCCGGATCGGCACCGTCCGTGAGGACAGGGAGGTCGCTTTCATGGATGGAGCGAGGCCGCTTTTTAGCGTGAGCTGCGACGAGAGCAAACGGGCCTGGCAGGCGCCGCTGAATTTTTGAAAATATAACGAAACAAACCGGACAAACGAGATAGACGGAATGAGCGAAATCATCATCGGAACGCGGGGCAGCAAACTGGCTTTGTGGCAGGCAAACTGGGTCAAAGACCAGATTACGAAGAGATTTCCTGAAACAGAGGTGTCTCTCAAGATCATCAAGACGACCGGGGACAAGATCCTCGATGTTCCTCTCGCAAAGGTGGGGGGGAAGGGCCTGTTCGTCAAGGAGATCGAGGAAGCCCTCTTTCGGAGAGAGATCGACCTGGCGGTCCACAGCATGAAGGATGTGCCCTCCGAGCTGCCGGAGGGGCTGGTCCTTTCCGCTTACACGGCGCGGGAGGATCCCCGGGACGCCTTCGTGGGAAAAACCGCGGGGTTGAAGCTGGAAGATCTTTCTCCCGGAAGCGTGGTGGGCACCAGCAGCCTGCGCCGGCAGGCGCATCTTACCCGATATTATCCCCACCTCAAGACCGTTTCCATCCGAGGCAACCTGGATACCCGCATCCGGAAGATCGAGGAGCAGGGACTCGCGGGGGTATTGCTGGCGGCGGCCGGGCTCAAACGGATGGCGCTTGGAGAAAGAATCTCCCAGCTGCTTCCCGTGGAGACGTTCATTCCCGCCGTGGGGCAGGGGGTCCTCGGAATTGAGACCAGGGAAGACGATCCGGATATACGGGGGATCGTTTCGAGTTTAGACGATACCGACGCGCGGGACGCCGTTCTCGCGGAACGCGGATTTCTCAAGACCCTCGAGGGAGGGTGTCAGGTCCCGATCGCGTCCCACGCCACCCTGAAGGACGGACAACTGTTTCTCTGCGGAATGGTGGCAAGCCTGGATGGGAAACAAGTAATCGAAGATGCTATCAGCGGCGAGAGAAAAAACGC
>CAZKUZ010000168.1:0-2923 GCA_964556045.1 uncultured Thermodesulfobacteriota bacterium
TATCCGGGAGATCGGCCCCCATGTCATGTTCGCGCCGCCCCGTATGTATGAACAGATGACCCGGACGGTGCAGGTCAAACATCTCGATTCCTCTTTCACCAAACGTCTTTTCTTCAATTTTTCCACGAAGGTCGGCTACAAAGTGGCCGATCTGAAGTTTTCAAAGAAACCGGTTCCCTTCTACCTGAATCTTTTGAACAAGATTGCCTACTATACTGTTCAAAAGAAATTGAGGGACCACCTGGGCCTGTCGCGGGTCCGTCACGCCTACACGGGAGGCGCCGCCATGGGTCCGGATCATTTCCGTTTCTTCCACGCCCTGGGTGTGAACCTGAAGCAGATCTACGGACAGACGGAGATCGCGGGAATTTCCGTGGTTCATCGGGACGGAGATATCAAGTTCGACACGGTTGGAAAGCCGTTGCCCGAGACCGAGGTGAAAATCACGGAAGAAGGGGAAATTATATCGAAAGGTCCGTCTGTGTTCCTGGGTTATTACAAAAACCCGGAGGCGACGGAGAAGACTTTACGCGACGGATGGCTCTACTCCGGTGACAGGGGATTCATCGATGAGGATGGCCATCTGGTTGTCTTTGACCGTTCCAAGGATGTCATGACTTTGAGCGACGGTCGGCCCTTCTCGCCTCAGTACCTGGAAAGCCGATTGAAGTTCAGCCCCTATATCAAGGATGCCTGGGTGATCGGGGATCAGCGTCCGTACGTCACGGCGGTTGTCTGTATCGATTATTCCGTGGTGGGGAAGTGGGCCGATGACAAGAAGCTCAACTACACGAGCTACCAGGAGCTTTCCCAGATCCAGGATGTCTACGACTTGGTGGAGTCACAGATAAAGATGGCGAACAAGGACCTGCCCGACGTGGCCCGGATCCGAAAGTTTGTCAACCTCTACAAGGAATTCGATCCAGACGACGGAGAATTGACCCGAACCCATAAATTGAGGCGGGCCTTTGTGGAGGATCGATACAAAGATATTGTGGATGCCCTTTATACCGACGCGGATGTGGTGCATATGGACACGACCATTACCTACGAAGATGGACGGGTCGCGAAGATCAAGACGGACCTCAGGATTCAAAAGGTGCCAGAGGAGGGAAAGAAGAAATGAGTCAGATGAATCTATTTTTTATGACATTGACCACAGGTCTCATGGTGGGAGGGATCTATGCGCTTGTCGCTCTGGGGTGGGTGATTATTTACAAGTGTTCCGGGGTTCTGAACCTGGCCATGGGGGAATTGACCATCATCGGGGCGTATGTCACGCTGACGTTCTATCAGATGGGCGTCCCCTTTGTCCTTGCGGTTGTTATTTCCCTGATCATAGGTTTGATCCTCGGGATCCTCACGGAGCGGGTCTTTCTCGATCGTCTCATCGGGGAGCCGATCCTGACGGTCATCATGGTGACGGTGGGACTCTCCTTCTTCTTCCGGGGCCTGGTGGAGTTCATCTGGGGAACGGATACCCGGGTTTTTCAGCCCCCCGTTTTTCCCTTGAAGCCTATCAAGATAGGGTTTCTCGTGATCGGGAGTGTGTACCTCTGGAGCTTTATTACCGCGATTATCCTCCTTTTGATTCTGGTGGCCTTTTTCCAGTATACCCGGTGGGGGCTGGCCATGCAGGCCACCGCGGATGACGAGATGGCGGCCATTTCCCTGGGCGTCAGCGCCCGTTTCGTCTATGCCGCGGCCTGGGCCATCGCCTTCATGGCGGCGGGTGTGGGTGGAAGCCTCCTGGGGAATATCAACGGTTTAAATATTTCCGTGAGTTACCTCGGGCTTCTCGTCTTGCCCGCGGTCGTGTTGGGAGGCCTCAATTCCATACCCGGGGCGATCGTGGGGGGGGTGGCCATCGGGGTTTTGCAGAATTTTGCCGGGACCTACCTGGATCAGTATTTCCCAGGCGGTGTGAAACAGATTTTCCCCTTTGTGTTCATGGTGGTTTTTCTCCTCTTCAAGCCTTACGGGCTTTGGGGATGGGAGCGTATTGAACGCGTATAACGTTGGACGTATGTAGGAGCTGAAACATGGCAAAAGGTTTTCTCCCCTGCGGTACTTATCATCAAGACTACAAGCACGATCACGCCTGGTGGCAGACGAAGTTTGTCAAAGGGAAGATGATCCTCCTCGCGGTTATTCTCTTTGTCGTCATCCCCCGGCTCGACCCTTACTGGGTTGGGATCGCCAACATGATCGGTTATACAATCCTTGGGGCCCTGGGTGTCGATCTCCTCATCGGTTTTACAGGGCAGATCACCCTCGGGCACGCGGCTTTCATTGCCGTCGGCGCCTATACGAGCACCCTGCTGATTCTTGAATTCCCATGGCCCCAGGTTTTTCACCACCTCGGGATAGCGTATCCCATCAGTATCATTGTAGGCGCGATTATCGCCGGGATCTGGAGTGTTATCTTCGGGTTGCCGTCCGCCAAGGTCAAGGGGTTCTATCTGATTCTGACCACGATGGCCGCCCAGTTCGTGACGGTCGATTTCATCATTACCCAGTACGTGGCCAAGATCGGTGGGCGGGGGCAGGCCTTTTCACTGCCGCCGGGAACCATCAAGATCGGGCCATGGGTGATCGACAGTCCCATCAAGGTCTATTACCTGATGATCATTCTCGTTTTGCTCTGTATCGGAATGGTGGCGAATCTGTTACGCACCAAGCCGGGGCGGGCGTGGATGGCCATCCGTGACAACGACATCGCGGCGGAGACGTTGGGGATCAATATTGTCGTCTACAAGCTCCTCTCCTTTTTCGTGGCGGGGTTTATCGCGGGGATCGCCGGAGCTTTCTGGATCAGCAACCTGGCGGCCATCAGCCCGGAGCATTTCCCCTGGTCGTGGTCCTTATGGCTGGTCGGGGTTATTCTCATCGGGGGGACGGGATCCATCCATGGGACGATCTT
>CAZKUZ010000169.1:0-4715 GCA_964556045.1 uncultured Thermodesulfobacteriota bacterium
CGTCCCGTCCAGGATCGCCATGTTCATCGTTTCGTTCAGCCGGCTGGAGGCCTTGACCAGGTAGGGGTGGGCCGTCTGCCACAAATCCGAGGAATGAAAGACGGCGTACCCGAGGGTGAGAACCTTGGGGGTCAGACGGTAGGTCTTGTGCTTGAGGTCTTTTTCGATGAAGCCGGTCCTCTCCAGGGTGTGAAGGAACCGGAACATGGTGGTGGGGCCCATCTCGAGGATCTCCGACATCTCCTGCAGCGTCATGGGATGACCGGATCGGGCGAAGGCTTCCAACACCGTCAGCCCCTTTTGAAGGGATTTGATGAGATACCGCGGCTCTGTCTTCACTTTTTTGGTCATTTTAGATTGTTCAGATCCCCATAAATTTTACTATGCGAAATTAAATTTTACATTATGTATTTTATGGTAGTATTCGTTGTTTGTCAAGGGAGAAATCTTTTCGTTTTATTTTGTGGGAATAAGGAGAAAAAGCCCGATAGGATATAGAGAAATATGCGGGCCGGTAGTTTAGATTTCTAAATTTTAAGGAAGAACTTTTTAAGAACCAGGGCGTTTTTGGGGGCGTGGCCTTCCGCGTCGTTGTCGAAATAGATGAAGGCGTCTTGACCGATGGTCTTGATTTTACGTGCGAAGTCGCGCAGGAAATCCTCCGAGTAGGCGGATCGGTAGAGAACGGGGGAGCCGTGGAGGCGGACGTAGAGGAAATCGGCGGTGACCTCTTCCGCGTAGGGATACCGTCCCGCCGTGTCGGACCAGCAGAAGGCGATATTCCTCTCGCGGAGCGAACGGTAGAACCTTTCCGTGAGAAATGACGCGTGCCGCACCTCGATCGTGGTTCGCCACGACAGGTCGAGTTGATCCAGAAAGCGATCGATTACTTCCCCGTCGTAGTGGAGAGAGGGGGGAAGTTGAAACAGGAGACACCCGATTTTTCCTTTAAGGGGGGTAATGACGTGGTAAAACCGTTTTAAAGAATCCTGAACGTCTTTGAGGCGCTTGACGTGGGTGATGAAACGATTCGCCTTGATGGAGAAGAGAAAGTGATCGGGAGTTTTATCGTGCCACTTTTGAAACGTGGACACTCTTGGTTCCCGGTAGAAGGTGGCGTTGATCTCCACCGTGTCGAAGGTGGCGGCCAGGTAACCAAGCCACCGATTCTGAGGCAAATCCGGGGGATAAAAATCTCCTTTCCAGTGTTTGTAGCTCCAGCCGGATGTTCCAATGTATGCCTTCATCTCTCAAGGCAGCCAGCCGCTTTGGGAAGATTTGTGTATCGTTGTTCCCGGATCCCTTATATAATAAGTTTAGCAGCGCCGTAGGGCTTCGTCAAATATGGGGATGATGGTGAAACTGTTTCGCGTAAATTTTTTCGATTTTTACGTAAAAAAGTGGGCAGGAAGGCTTGACAAGCCCGTTTAAAACTGATAGTTTCTTGCGGCTTTTCGGAAGCAGAGGAGAGTAGTGTAAAAATTTTATCAGGAGTTTGAAGGAGTTAGAATTTATGCCGACGATTAATCAGCTGGTTCGGTTTGGCCGGCAAAAGGTGAAGAAGAAACAGACAGCGCCCGCCCTGAAGGGGTGCCCACAAAAACGGGGTGTGTGTACGAGGGTTTACACCTCCACACCGAAGAAGCCGAACTCGGCCTTGCGGAAGGTGGCCCGTGTCCGTTTGACGAACGGGATGGAGGTAACCTCCTATATCCCAGGCATCGGACACAATCTCCAGGAGCACTACGTGGTGCTGATCCGCGGGGGCAGGGTGAAAGACCTGCCGGGTGTCCGTTATCATATCATTCGGGGAACGCTGGATACGCTGGGCGTGCAGGATCGACGGAACGCCCGTTCGAAATATGGCGCGAAACGGCCGAAATAGGGGAAATTGAGCAATGCCGAGAAGACGTGGAGTTAAAAAGAGAGAGATATCGCCGGATCCCAAGTATAGGGATGTTCTTGTCCAGAAATTTATCAACCGGATGATGTATTGTGGCAAGAAGTCTCTGGCGGAGAAGATATTTTATCAATCGATGGAAGAGATTGAGCAGAAGGCCAAGGAAGATCCGTTGAAGGTCTTCAAAAAGGCCGTGGAAAATGTCAAACCCGTGATTGAAGTCAAGTCGCGGCGG
The DNA here is from genome assembly GCA_964556045.1 of uncultured Thermodesulfobacteriota bacterium. Classification (GTDB taxonomy): domain Bacteria; phylum Desulfobacterota; class S145-22; order S145-22; family S145-22; genus JAOZMY01. The sequence continues at coordinate 2,136 of CAZKUZ010000169.1, forward strand.
GTGGGGGGTGCCACCTATCAGGTCCCCGTGGAGGTGAGACCGGATCGGCGCACATCCCTTGCTATTCGATGGATTATCGGTTTTGCGCGGTCCCGTGGTGAGCGCGGGATGGTTAAGAAGCTGGCTGGCGAATTGATGGACGCTGCGAACAACAAAGGGGCGTCTATCAAGAAGAAGGAAGATACCCACAAGATGGCAGAGGCGAACAAGGCCTTTGCGCATTACCGCTGGTAAGCAGCCCCTTTGAGACATAACGAGGTTGGTTGAAAAAACAAAGGGGACCTGTTTGCTTTTTTAGAGGGTTGAAAACGAAAGAGACACGGTCAGAGAAGAAGAGAGTAAAGGGATTTAGGTTTGGGACGTTTAGTACCATTACAGAAGATTCGCAACATCGGCATCATGGCGCATATCGACGCCGGGAAAACGACGACGACCGAGCGGATCTTGTATTATACAGGGATTTCACACAAGATAGGGGAGGTCCATGATGGCACGGCTGTCATGGACTGGATGGCGCAGGAGCAGGAACGCGGCATAACGATTACCTCCGCCGCGACGACGTGTTTTTGGAAATCACATCGCATTAATATCATTGACACACCGGGGCATGTGGATTTCACCATCGAGGTGGAACGTTCCCTCAGGGTACTCGACGGTGCCGTGGCCGTTTTCTGCGCCGTGGGGGGGGTGGAACCCCAGTCCGAAACGGTATGGCGGCAGGCGGACAAGTATCGGGTGCCGCGGATCGCTTTTGTGAACAAGATGGACCGCACGGGTGCCGACTTCTTCCACGTGGTCGAGATGATGAAGAATCGTCTCGGGACCCATCCCTTGGTGATGCAGTTACCCATCGGGAGCGAGGAGAACTTCAAGGGCATTGTCGATCTGGTTAGCCAGAAAGGATACATCTACGACGAGAGCTCCTTGGGTGCCAATTTTGAGGAGATCCCGGTTCCCGAAGACATGAAGGATACGGTGGAGGAGTATCGGGAGAAAATCCTCGAGGCCGTGTCCGACTTGGACGATACGCTGATGGAACGGTATCTCGAGGGCGAGGCCATTTCAGACACTGAGCTGAAAAAGGCGATTCGCCTGGGGACAAACTCCCTGAAGGTTGTCCCCGTTTTTTGTGGGTCGGCCTTCAAGAACAAGGGGGTCCAACCGCTCCTCGACGCGATCGTGGACTATCTGCCCTCACCGCTCGATATTCCACCCGTGAAGGGGAAAGACTTGAACGGGAAGGAAGCGGAGCGGGAGGCCTCGGACGACGCGCCGTTCGCCGCCCTGGCCTTCAAGATCATGACGGATCCCTTCGTGGGGCACTTGACCTATTTCCGGGTCTATTCGGGATTTTTAACGGCCGGTTCTTATATTTACAATTCCAATCGCCAACGCAAGGAACGGATCGGGCGCCTCCTGAAGATGCACGCCAACAAGCGGGAAGAGATCAAGGAGGTTTACGCGGGAGATATCGCCGCGGCGGTGGGACTCAAGCATACCTTGACGGGGGATACCCTTTGCAGTGATAAGGATCCCATCATCCTTGAATCGATCGAGTTTCCGGAGCCGGTGATTTCGATCGCCATCGAGCCCAAGAGCAAGGCGGACCAGGAAAAACTTTCTACCTCTCTGAATCTCCTCTCCACGGAAGATCCCTCCTTTACGGTGAAGACGGACGAAGAGACGGGTCAGACCATTATCTCCGGGATGGGGGAACTTCACCTGGAAGTCATCGTGGATCGACTCCTGCGGGAGTTTCACGTGGACGCCAACGTGGGGAAACCCGAGGTGGCCTATCGGGAGACGGTAAGCCAGCCCGCCCAGGCTCAGGGGAAATACATCCGTCAGACGGGTGGCCGGGGGCAGTACGGGGATGTCCACTTGAAAGTGGAGCCCAACGAATCGGGCAAAGGTTATGAATTCGTGGACAAGATCGTGGGAGGCGTGATTCCCAGGGAATACATTCCCGCGGTGCGTTCCGGGGTTGAAGAGGCCATGAACCAGGGGATTCTCGCGGGATACCCCGTGGTGGACGTGAAGGTGACGTTATTTGATGGGTCCTATCATGAGGTGGATTCTTCCGAGATCGCCTTCAAAATTGCCGGGTCGATGGCCTTTAAAGAGGCTTGCTCTAAAGCCAAAATGATGTTATTAGAACCGATTATGTCGGTGGAAGTTGTAACCCCAGAGGAGTATCTGGGAGACATTATGGGAGACATCAGCGCGCGGAGGGGAAAGGTCCAGGGAATGGAGAACCGTTCCACGGTCCAGATCATCCGGGCTGAGGTCCCGCTTGCCAATATGTTTGGCTACGCGACGGATCTTCGATCCATGAGCCAGGGACGGGCCACGTACACGATGCAGTTTTCCCGGTACATGCCGGTCCCGCAGCATATTGCGGAAGAGATTATAGCGAAAAAGAGAGTGTAAACTTTATTCAGGGGGTTTAGGTATGTCGAAGCAGAAGTTTGAGCGGACGAAGCCGCACGTAAACATTGGGACGATAGGTCACGTGGATCATGGGAAGACGACCTTGACGGCGGCGATCACGAAGATATTGGCGGAGAAAGGCAAAGCGGA
>CAZKUZ010000170.1:0-7630 GCA_964556045.1 uncultured Thermodesulfobacteriota bacterium
AAGACGCCGACTCCCTCAGCTTCTTCGAGACGAGCGTGGATCACTTCCTGGAGGTTTGGGTCCCCGTGGCCGGGAAAGAGAAGGTCAAGGAAAAATTCGACTGGATGTTCGAGCGAATTACATCACGGGAGGCAAAACGAATCGGGAAGCCTTTTCACGAATTCGCCTTGGAAAGGCTTGAAACAGTCGAACTCACGTGAATCCCAGAGATATTTTCACCCTTTTGGCGATTTTCCATTCTTTCTCTTGCAAAAAAGATACGTCTATGGTAACAAGGGCTCCGATTTGAAAAAATCACTTCCGGCATTCCTTTGGTGGCACGGGGTGTCGCTGAGCCGGGAGGAAGAAAAACCGAAGGAGGAACGTATGGCCATCATTACCATGAAGCAGTTGCTGGAGACGGGCGTCCATTTCGGACACCAAACCCGTCGCTGGAACCCGAAAACCAAACCCTACATCTTCGCGGCAAAAAACGGTATTTACATCATCGACCTGCAAAAAACGGTGCCCCTTTTCGAGAAGGCGTATCATTTCATCCGCGATACCGTGGCGAAAGGCGGAGAGATCCTCTTCGTGGGCACGAAAAAACAAGCCCAGGAATCGATCCGGGATGAAGCTATCCGGTGCGGGATGCACTATGTCAATCACCGCTGGCTGGGAGGCACCCTCACCAATTTCCACACCATCAAGAAGAGTATCGAGCGGCTGAAAAAGCTGGAAGAGATGGAGAGCGGTGAAACGAGCGTGATCTTCGAAAGCCTTCCGAAAAAGGAGAAACTCCGCCTGAAAAAGATCCGGGTCAAGCTGGAACGGTCCCTCGGCGGGATCAAGAATATGGAATCCCTTCCCCAGGCCGTTTTCATCGTGGACACGAAGAAGGAATACATCGCCGTGGCCGAGGCCCGGAAGCTCCATATCCCCGTGGTCGCCATCCTGGACACGAACTGCGACCCGGACGAGGTGGACTACCCCATCCCCGGAAACGACGACGCTATCCGTGCCATCCGCCTATTCTGCTCCAAGATGGCGGACGCCGTCCTGGAAGGCAAGCAGATTCGGGAAGAGATGATGCAGGCCGAGCAGGACAAGGAAATCGAGGAGCCGGAACCGCCGGAAAAATCGATCATGGAAATGGAAAACGTAACCGACCTGGAGGAAGCGGAGCCGGACGCGGAAGAGAAAGAGGGTGAAGAACCCACAGAGGAAGCAAAAGAAGAAACAGATGAAAAGGAAGAATCTCAAGCCGAGGAAGCAGAGGAAACTGAGGCTGTGAAGGAGGAAGCATAGATGGCAATCGGAGCACAGGAGGTTAAAGAACTCAGAAACAGAACGGGCGCCGGGATCATGGACTGCAAGAGCGCCCTGACAGAGGCCGATGGAGACATAGAAAAGGCCATCGAAATCTTGAGGACCAAGGGACTTGCCAAGGCGGCGAAAAAGGCGGGAAGGATCGTCTCCGAAGGCCTGGTGGGATCCTACATCCACGCGGGCGGAAAGATCGGCGTCCTGGTGGAGGTCAACTGTGAAACGGATTTCGTGGCCAAGACGGACGATTTCAAACAGTTCGTGAAGGATATCGCGATGCATATCGCGGCCAGTTCTCCCCAGTTCGTGAAACGGGAAGACGTCCCGGAAGAGATCAAGGAAAAGGAAAAGAAGATCTACGAGACCCAGGCGAAAGAGGCCGGAAAGCCCGAAAAGATCATCGACAAGATCGTATCCGGCAAGCTGGACAAGTTCCTCTCGGAGATCTGCCTGCTGGAACAGCCGTTCATCAAGGACCCTGACAAGACGGTCAACGATCTCCTCCAAGAAACCATCGCCAAGCTGGGGGAAAATATCTCCATCCGCCGCTTCGTGCGTTACCAGCTCTGCGAAGGACTGGAAGAGGAAACGGCCTAAGGAAAATCCAAATGTCCGATACCCTGCCCTACAAACGAATCCTCCTGAAGTTAGGGGGCGAGAGCCTTTGCGGGTCCGAGAACTTCGGGATCGACGATACCGTCCTCTCGAGGCTGGCGGAGGAAATCAAAGAGGTTCAGGGATTGGGAGTACAAATTGCCATCGTCATCGGGGGCGGAAACATCTTTCGCGGCGGACCGGCGACCGAGAAGGGAATGGACCGGACGACCGCCGATTATATGGGTATGCTGGCCACGGTCATCAACGCCTTGGCCCTTCAGGACGCCCTGGAACGGACAGGCGTCTATACGCGGGTCCTGACGGCCATCGAGATGCACGAGATCGCGGAACCTTACATCCGCCGCCGTGCCATTCGTCATCTCGAGAAGGGACGGATCGTCATCTTCGCCGCGGGCACGGGCAACCCCTATTTCACGACCGACACGGCCGCCTCCCTCAGGGCCTTGGAGATCCAGGCGGATGTCATCTTGAAAGCAACCAAGGTGGACGGTGTCTACGACAAGGATCCCATGACCCACGCCGATGCCAAGCGGTTCGGCGAATTGACCTATCTGGAGGTTTTGGAAAAGGGCTTGAAGGTCATGGATACGACGGCCATCTCCATGTGCATGGACAACAAACTGCCGATTATCGTATTCGACCTCTTCAAAGAGGGGAACCTCAAACAGGTAGTCCAGGGAGCCCCTTTGGGAACCCTCGTCAAGTGATGGATCAAGGAGGTAAAGGATGAACCCTCAATGGGAAAAAGATTTCAGGGGAAGGATGCAAAAAAGCATCGAGGCGTTAAAGAGTGAATTGAATCGGGTCCGTACAGGACGCGCCTCTATCGCATTATTGGACGGGATTAAAGTGGACTATTACGGAACGCCTACCCCGCTGAATCAGGTCGCCACCCTGGCGGTTCCCGAGAGCCGGTTGATCACGATTCAACCTTGGGACGCGAGTATCATCGGTGACATCGAAAAGGCCATCCTGAAATCCGAGCTGGGACTCGTCCCGACGAGCGATGGGAAGATCATCCGGATTTCCATCCCCCAGTTGACGGAAGAGCGCCGGAAGGAGCTGGTCAAACTGGTCAAACGTCTCGGAGAGAATGCCAAGATTGCCATCCGCAACATTCGCAGGGACGCCAACGAGTTCGTGAAAAAGAAGGAGAAGGAAAAAGAGATCTCCCAGGACGACTTGAAAAAGAATCAGGAAGAAATTCAAAAACTAACCGACGACTTCATCAAGGAAATCGACAACCTGATCGCGGCCAAGGAAAAGGAAATCATGGAAATTTAGCAGCCGCTGAATTTCGTGAAGGAGGTGAAAGCGCGTGTATGTAATTACGGAAGAGTGTGTGGCATGTGGAACATGTGCGGAAGAATGCCCCAGTGAGGCCATCGAGGAGGGGGACATCTACGTCATCGATCAAGACAAGTGCACGGAGTGCGGAACCTGCTTCGAGGTCTGCCCCGTCGAGGCGATCGTAGAAAAATAGAACAAGAAAACAGCAATGTAATATATGAAAGGTGGGAGGGTTCTCCCACCTTTTTTTCGTCTTCCAGGCTACTACGGTTATTTTATATCAGAAAAGCGAACCCTTTCAGGGCTCAGATAATCTTATTGAGAGAATACTCGATGATACCTTCCGCCCCGGCCTTCTGGAGCTTCGGAATGAGATCCCGGACCTCCCTCTCCTCAAGGACGGTCTCCACGGCGAACCAGTCGCTCTGGTAAAGCGGTGAAATCGTGGGGGCGTTGAGGCTGGGAAGGAGCTTGATCACCTTTTCCAGGTTCTCCTTCGACACGTTTAGCTTCATCCCTACCATCCCCATGGCCTTGAGAGCACCCGTCAATAAGAGGGCGATCTGCTCAATCTTTTCCCGCTTCCAGGGGGTGTTCCAGGCCGCCTTGTTGGCGATAAGCTGGGTATTGGTCACGAGCAGCTCCTCGACGATTCTCAGACCGTTGGCCCGGATGGTGCTTCCCGTCTCCGTGACCTCGACGATGGCATCCGCCAACCCCTCGATAATCTTCGCTTCCGTGGCTCCCCAGGAAAATTCCACCTGAACATTGATGCCTCTTTCCGCGAAATAGCGCCTCGTGAACTGAACGAGCTCCGTGTAGATCTTCTTCCCCTCCAGGTCTTCGACCCGCTGGACGGGAGAATCCTTGGCGACAACCAGTACCCACCGGGCGGGACGGCGGCTCGCCTTGGAATAGATCAGGTCGGTCACCACCACCACGTCGGAATTGTTTTCCAAAGTCCAGTCCTTCCCCGTCAGTCCCACGTCGAGGGTCCCCTGTTCCACGAAACGCGACATTTCCTGGGCCCTCGCCATGATGCACCGGATCTCCGGGTCATCGATACCGGGAAAGTAATTCCGCGAATACAAGGTTATCCGCCACCCTGAACGTTTGAACAGATCAATGGTCGCCGACTCCAAACTCCCCTTGGGAATTCCCAACGTCAAAACCTGGCTCATTTATAAACCTCTTTGGGATCAAAGATTGGCGGTTCTATTTCCCGAAACGTCCCTTTTTCGTCCATCTTGCGATAAAAACAGCTTCGATGACCCGTGTGGCACGCAGCACCACCCACCTGGTGAACCTTCAGGAGAATCGTGTCCTCGTCACAATCGATATAGATACCCTTGACCTCTTGAACGTTCCCGGAACTCTCCCCTTTCATCCAGAGCTTCCGGCGCGAGCGGCTCCAATAGGTGGCCTTTCCCGTTTCCAGGGTCTTTCGATACGCCTCGTCGTTCATGTAAGCCAACATCAAGACATCGCCCGACTCGGCGTCCTGGACGATGACAGGCACCAATCCATTTCCCTTTTCAAAATCGATTTTCATCTGGAAAAACCCGGTTCGCTCAGTCCTTCAACCCTTTGACCAGGAAGATCCTATAGTCAACGTGGGTGAAGGGATGGACCTTCGGGAACTTCTGAAAAAGCCAGCCGGACCATATCACGGAACCGTTCTGATAAATCTTGACCTTGGCCGCGGGATTTTTCTGCTCGTTGTCCTTCGAGGTGATCAGGGACCCTCCCATCGTGAAATTCGGGAGGAAATAGAGGACCTCTATCTCGAAAGGCGTGCCCTTTACTTCCGTCTTCTGGCCGATGGGGAGCGTCACGCTCATCTGTTTTTTCGTCTTGATGGCGTGGATGGAAAGCACCACCTTTTTCCAGGTCTTTTTAACGTCCTCGGGAACCTGAACGGTAAAATCCCCCATCTTCGTCATGCCGCCATGATGAAATTTCTCCGGCGGAGCGGGTTTCGCCTCCGGGGATGGGGCGGGCTTCGACGGTTTCGTCTCCGCCTTGGCCTCCACCTTGGGGGCCGCTTTTTTGGTTTCCTGTGTGGACGAATCGGATTTCGAACATGAAATACCGAGGAAAGCAATGATAACAAACGTCACGAGTATGGGTGTCAAGCGTTTAATTTTTCCGTACCTCCTTGAATTTAAATGGCGGAGAGAGAGGGATTCGAACCCTCGGTAGGGTTTTAAGCCCTACACTCGCTTAGCAGGCGAGCGCCTTCAGCCAGCTCGGCCATCTCTCCGTTTCCACTATTTTTGGCTTTATACTTATAGAATAACTCCGGAAAAATGTAAAGGGAAAATACCAACCTCCCTCAACACCGGGAGAAAAAAAGCCGAATGGAAAGAGTCCGCAAGGAAGACATGGAAATTTTTGCTGGAATATTGCACTTTTTCAGGTGATATGTTAGAAAACGCCACAGAAAGTTCGGCATAAGGAGATAAAATTCATGAAAGATCCAAAATCGATGAAGCGGTCCGGAATCGGGAAACTGACACTCCTCCTAATCTTGGTCGCCGTTCTCGGCGTCCTGATAGGCGGTGGATTGATCGGTACCAGGGCGGCAACGGACAAGGAACCTTACGAGAGTTTGAAAGTCTTCACCGATGTTCTTCACATCATCGAGAAGGACTACGTTAAACCCGTCAAGACCAAGGAACTGATCTACGGCGCCATCAAGGGAATGCTGAGCTCCCTGGATCCCCACTCTTCCTTCATGACCCCCAAGATGTACAAGGAAATGCAGGTCGAAACCAAGGGGAGTTTCGGGGGACTCGGCATCGAGATTACCATGAAGGACGGTGTTCTTACCGTTATCGCCCCCATCGCCGACACACCGGCCTACAAGGCGGGAATTAAGGCGGGGGATCAGATCATCGCCATCGAGGGAAAGCCCACGAAGAACATGACCCTGATGGATACGGTCCGGAGGCTCCGCGGCAAGAAGGGAACGAAGGTCACCATCACGATCATGCGGAAGGGCTTCACAAAGCCGAAGGATATTACCATTGTCCGCGACATCATCAAGATAAGGAGCGTCAAATCGAAGCTCTATGAGGATCACTACGCCTACATCCGGATCACCCAATTCCAGGAAAGGACGGACGGCGATTTCGTGAAGGCGGTCAAAGACCTGGAAAAGAAGAGCAACCACCAGATTGAGGGACTGATTTTGGATCTCCGGAACAATCCGGGCGGACTTCTCAATCAGGCCGTCAAGATCGCCGACCGCTTCATCAGCAAGGGCCTGATCGTTTCCATCAAGGGTCGGGACGAGGGAGACAACATCGCCTTTCAGGCGAAGGTATCAACGACGATCGTCAAGTATCCGGTAGTCGTCCTGACGAACGCGGGGAGCGCCAGCGCCTCAGAGATCGTGGCCGGCGCCATTCAGGACCATCATCGCGGCGTGATCATGGGGGGGCAGACATTCGGCAAGGGTTCCGTGCAGACCATCATCCCATTGAGCGACGGGTCCGGTCTTCGTCTCACCACGGCCCTGTATTACACACCGAGCGGTCGCTCGATCCAGGCGGAAGGGATCACACCCGATATCGTCGTCTCCCCGGAAATCCTGAGGGCGGAGCTCAAGGCAAAGGAGAAAAAGACCAAAGAACATCCCTTCATCAAAGAAAAGGACCTCGCCCATCACCTGGAAGGGGTGAATGGAAAAGGCGAGACCAAAGAAGTCGAGAAAGGAAAGAAGCCCGCGAAAAAGGTCGTGGCGCCCAAAGATCCTTTGGTTGAAAGGGCCATCGAGGTCTTGAAGGGGGCGAGAATCCTGAGCTTGTCCATGCAAACAGGGGGCTGATCGTTTTACTCCCGGGGGGGAGGAGCGTAATAGAGGTTCATGGCAAAACAGACAACGCGGAAAAAGAGCTCTTCCTCGAGACGAAAGACGTCCGCGAGTAAGGCAAAAAAACCGACCCGCAAGGTTTCCAGAACCCCTCGCAAGAAAACGACGAGAAGAAAGCGGAAGAAGAGTCTAACCCTCAAACACATCATTCTCATACTCTCCGGCCTCGCCCTTCTCGTCGTCGCCATCTCCTGGGGGGTTCTCCATTACCACGCCGGAAAGGCGCCGAAAAAACCCTCCTGTCGCGCGCATCAGAAGGAAATCACTACGCTCATTCTAAGCACACTCTTCCAGGAGGGATTGTCGCGCCAAGAGGTGACGTGGAAACACCAGGGGTCCAAAACCTCTTTTACCCTGAAGACAAAAAAGGAAAAATTCCGGAAGGTTTACGCGACGCTCCAAAAAGAGCTGCCTCGGAAATACAAGGGTATCCATATAAAGAAGAAGAGACACGAAACCTTAATCATCCTGTGTGGGAGACAGATAACTCACCGGCTCGCCTTCATTCCTCCCCCACAGGTCACCTACCCCACGGTAGAA
>CAZKUZ010000171.1:0-2338 GCA_964556045.1 uncultured Thermodesulfobacteriota bacterium
GCGACGCCAGTTATTCCGGGTAGGTAAAATCACACACCATGGGGGCCATCGGGGATACGGGGAGACGCCCATTCGTTGTGGCCTTCGTGGCCCTGATGATAGTTGTCACCGTCGGTTCCGCGAACCTCTGGGGGCATTTCCACGGAGAGATCCTCGGGTTTTTCCGGATCGGGACGGTCATTCCCCGTTCTCCCTATGTGAGGCATGTCCCGGAGCATGTCCTCTCCAAGGGGGAGCTGGGATATGACGGACAGTTTTTCCTGACTCTTGCCCTGGACCCGGGACTTCACCAAAGGGGTTCCATCGCCGCCCTTGACAATCCACGCTACCGTTATCGTCGAATCCTTTACCCCTTTCTGGCATCGCTGATTACCCTGGGCTACAAGCCCGCGATTCCTTACGCGCTCGTGGGAATCAACGGGGCGTGCCTGGTCGGGATAGTTTTCATTCTCGCCTTGTGGTTCCAGGAGACGGGACTGTCTGCATGGCTGGGGCTGCTGGCGTTGGGGATCGTGGGGGTATGGATTGTTTTCCTCCTCTCCACCGCGGATCTTCTGGCCTCGTTTCTCCTTATAATCTCTCTCTATGCCTATTTTCACAGGAGGGTATGGCTCACGGCTTTGGCCATGGCGGCGGCGGGCCTGACCCATGAGACCCTCCTTTTGGTCCTGGGGGGATTCTGGTTTGACGCGTTGCTCAAGAGGAATTGGAGGGATTTGTCGATACTGACGCTCGCGGTTTTACCCGCCGGGATTTGGAATATCCATATCCTGAAGACCCTTCCCGTCCGCGGGAGCACGACGGGGTTTTTTGAGAATTTTACTCTTCCCGGGGCGGGTATGGTGGCCAAAATCCGCAGCTTTTTGATGGAGCCGCTGGGTGTCAAGGGGATGTATGACGCCCTGACCTTTTTTCTTGTCACGGGAATGCTTTTTCTCCTTTGTTTCGGGCCAAAGCGGGATGACCAGGTTACGGTGTTGCGCTGGTGTGGCGTTGTCTACCTGGTCCTTTATCTGGTTGTCAGCATGCAGGTTTTCGAATACTACCTGGGTTTTAACCGGGTATTCATGAACGTGGGACTCCTTTTATTGATGGGGCTTGCCGATCCTTCTTGGCGAAGCGCCAAGGTGGGGATTCTGGGTTTGTCTTCCGTGGCCTCTCTTTTCTTCGTCGCGGCCTATACGATGGGGTTGATTTGATTTTTTGATCGAGTCGGCGGTGTCTCGGCGAAGAGCGTTTCGAGTTGTTCCTTGATCTTTCTCGTCAGGAACTTTCTGTTTAAGCTGGTATCGAAAACGAGCCGGCCCTCCTTCCTGAGCAGTAAAACGTCCCAGCGGTATCGCCCGAGGGTGATAATCGTATCGAGGACGTCGTAGGAGGACCCTTTGAAGACATCTTTGAAGATAACGACGATTTCGCCGGCCTTGAATATTTTTCCGCTTGAAATGTCGCGGCTGGATTCGATGTCGAACGAGTCGGGGATGAGGCGATCTTTCCCGGCCGGAAACGGAAGGGGGTGTTCCGTGCGCCGAAAGGTCATCCGGGTGATTTTGCGTCCCTCGGACCTCCATTTTCTTTCGTATTTCGTGGGGAAGGGGAGTGGGGCGTCTTCGGCGTCCCGGACGAGGTGGAAGTGGGGAAATTGGGAGAAGTGCCACCGCGTGTAGTCGGCATAGTCCAGATGGTCCGTCGCGAAGTGGACCTCCCCCCCGGCCTTCAGGACCCTCGCGAAGTTGAGGAGGGTCTCCGGGTTGATCAGGCGGCGCTTGATGTGCCGCTTCTTTTCCCAGGGGTCTGGGAAGTTGATGAAGATTGTGTCGAGGGAAGCCTCCGGGAGGTAATAGTTCAGGATGTATTGCGCGTCGTTTCGGATGAAGGAAATGTTTTTGAGCCGGGCCTTGACGGCCTTTCTCAGCGCCTTTTTGAGGGTAAAGCCGTTGATTTCAGTCCCTAAGTGGAAAGTTTCGGGGTTCCGGGCCGCGTGCTCGGTCAGGAACACCCCGTTGCCCGAGCCTATCTCGAACACCTTTGGCCCCTGGTTCCGCCAGTCGAGCGACAGGAGTTTTTCTTCGTCGAGCAGGTATTCAGTACCCACGTCGGGACCGAAGGGGTTTCCCAGGTTGCTTTTGATGATGTCGACATCCAACAGTCGGGCGGCGGTGAGGAGGATTCTCTTGGGGCGGTTGAGGATGAGATCGATGGGGGTGGTCAAAAGGGAGAGGCGGCACTGTCCGTTCGGGAGGGTCTGGACCTTTATGAAATGCGGCCTTTCGTGAAGAGATACGCGGATGAGGGCGATGTCGTCCTGGTCGTGCTTCCACGATTCTTCCGGAAGAGA
>CAZKUZ010000172.1:0-5385 GCA_964556045.1 uncultured Thermodesulfobacteriota bacterium
CGGGACGGTCTTCCCCAACAACGGACGCCTGTCGGTCGGGGCTAAGAGTCCCCTGACGGGCACCATCAAGGAGAGTAACATGGGAGGGAGCGCCGGGCAGGCCCTCGCCAAGATGGGGATCAAGGCGCTGATCGTGGAGGGAGTCTCGGAGACTTTCGTCTATCTGAAGGTATCGAATGAAGGCGCGGAGATTCTGCCGGCTGACGCCGTGTCCGGACGCGGAAACCTGAATACCATTGCGTTTCTGAGGGAAAAATACGGGGACGGCGTTTCCATCCTTTCCATTGGGCAGGCGGGGGAGAAGCGGTATCGCGCCGCCGCCATCTCCGGAACGACCCCCGATTTCTTCCCGAGGATGGCGGGCCGGGGCGGCCTGGGCGCCGTGATGGGGTCCAAGAAGCTGAAGGCGGTGGTGATAGATGCCGCCGGCGGGGACGGAGTCGAGATCGCGGATCCCGAAAAGCTGAAAGCCGCTGCGAAGGCCCTGTCGAAGGGGATCCTCCAGCATCCGCTGGTACCGGCCTTCGAAAACCTGGGTACGGCCTTCCTGGTGAACATGATCAACGAGCTGGGGGCCCTCCCCACGAAGAACTTCTCGAGGGGACGGTTCGAGGGGGCGGCGAAGATCTCAGGAGAGCACATGGCGGAGGTGCTGTCCAAGCGGCCCAACGCGAAGACGAAGCACCGCTGCATGGCCGGGTGCCTTCTGAGCTGTTCGAACGTCTATACGAACGAGGCGGGAGAGGTGGTGACCTCGGGGCTGGAGTACGAAACCCTTGGCCTCGTAGGATCCAACTGCATGATCGACGACTTGGATATCATTGCGGAGATTGATCGCCTATGCGACGATTACGGAGTGGATACCATGGATGCGGGGGACGCCCTGGCCGTGGCCATGGAAGCGGGCCGGATACCCTGGGGAGACGGGAGGGCGGCCTTGGAATGGGTCAGGGAGATCGGAACGGGAGGAGAGAACGGGAAGCTTATCGGAAACGGCTGCCGGTTTACGGGGGAGTCCCTGGGCGTGAAGCGGATTCCCGTGGTGAAGGGCCAGGCCATCTCTTCCTACGATCCCCGGGTCCTGAAGGGTACAGGGGTGACCTACGCCTCGTCCACCATGGGGGCGGATCACACGTGCGGGAACGCCCTGCCAAGCCCGGCCAACCCCGATTACGATCCCGGCGCCTCGACGGGCCAGGGGCCTGTTTCCAAGTTCCTCCAGGCCTTTTTCGCGGCCATTGATACCCTGGGGATGTGCCTGTTTGCCTCCCTTCCCATGCTGGACATGCCGGACCTGCAGAAGGACCTGGTTGCGGCCGTGTCGGCCAAGCTGGGGAAGGAGCTGGGCGGGGATTACCTGATGGAGCTGGGGACGACCGTGATGAAGGTGGAGCGGACCTTCAACGAGGCCGCCGGCTTCTCGGAAAAGGACGACCGGCTGCCCGATTTCTTCTACGAGGAGAAGCTCGATACCAACGGGGGTGTCTTCGACGTTCCCCAGGAAGAGATTAACGCGGTGTATGGGTGAGCATAAGAGTCTGAAGTGGGGAAGGGCAATGGGCAAAAAGCGAAGGGCGAAGGGCGAAAGGGGGATGGGTGCGCGAAGCTGGAGGCTGAAAGCTCAAAGTGGAAAGGAGCAGGCCCAGCCTGACAACCAAACCAACGAGACAAACGAACCAACCTAAAGAAAGGAGGATGGGATGAAACGAGGGAGAATGTGGAAAGGGGTGATGGGAACTCTGATCGCTGGGGCGTTTCTCGTCACCATGATATGGATGCCCTCCTTGGCGGCTGCGAAGAAGGTCTATCGCTTGAAGATCCAGTCGGCCTATCCCCGGGGGGATATCTCCATGGCGTTGTTGAAGCATTTTGCCGATTACGCGAAAAAGGCGAGCCAGGGCCGGCTGCTTATCTCCGTCTTCGCGGACCCGGAGCTGGTTCCCGGAGAGCAGCTGTTCGAGGCGACCCAGAAGGGGACGGTGGACATGCTCCATGCCGTTCCCGCCATGTGGGCCGGGATCATCCCCGTCGGCGAGGTGGAGTTTGGCCTTCCCTACGCGTACCGGATCCCCGGCGACAAGTCGATCACCGAATCGAGCAACGCCGTGCGGAAGTTTTTCTATTCCAGCGGGTTCGTCAAGCTGCTCCGGAAGGCGTATGCCAAGCAGGGGCTCTACTGGCTGGACATGCATTCCTACGGGAAGGTGATTGTCCTTTCGAAGAAGAAGATCAGGAAGTGCAGCGACTTCAAGGGGATGAAGATCAGGGTCGAGGGAATCAAGCAGAAGTATTTCGATATGCTGGGGGCCCGGGGCATGTTCATTCCCGGATCCGACGCCTACATGGGGTCGAAGCTGGGAACGATCGATGCCTCCCAGTGGGACGTGAGCTGTATTACCGGCCTCAAGTGGTACGAGGTGGCGCCGTACTGGTTGATTGGGGGACAGAACGACGTGGTCGAGGGGAATATCTTGGTCAGCATGAAGACCTGGAAGTCCCTTCCGGAGGATTTGAAGAAGGTCTTGAGCGACGCGGCGGCGGACTACTACAAGGTTCTGCTCGAGGTTTACGAGAAGGAGATGAAGAAGGTGAACAAACTGATCAAAGAAGGTAAGGTCGTCAAAAGCCCCATCGACGCGGCCTGTGAAAAGCAGTGCAAGGAGGTTGCCTACAAGCTGTGGGACGAGGTGGCCAAGAAAGATCCCGTGTCCGCCGAGGCGATCCGGATGATCAAGAAGTGGAGGAAAACCCTCAAGTAAGTAAGACGTTTTTTAAGTTTTTGTTTGCCGCCCGGATTCGTTCCGGGCGGCCATTCTGAAGCGGGAGGCTGGAATGCGTCAGGGAGATCACGGGACCTTTTCGCATATTCTTCTAAGTTTCAATAAAAAGATATGCTCAGTGGTGAGCGTCGTCGTCTTTTTCTTCATGGTCATCACGACGGCGGCGGTGATCGCGCGGTATGTTTTCAACCATCCCCTCGTCTGGACGTGGCTGACGAACCGGATGCTTTTCGGTGTCTTCATCCTGTTCGCCGGGATCTATGCCATGCTGGAGAACGCGCATATTCGGATAGAAATCTTTTACGATCATTTCCCCCCGAAGATGAGGCTTTTCTCGAAGATCGTCACGCTGGCCGCCTTCGTCGTTTTCATGGGGGTTCTGGTATGGCAGGCGTCGTGGATGGGGCTGAATTCCCTGAAGATGCACGAGAGGGCCCCCGGGGCCTTCCAGCTGCCCATCTACCCCTTCAAGCTCCTGGTGCCGATCGGGGCGTTTCTCTTTCTCGTGGTGGGGATCGTGGTCTTTCTGAGAGGGGATGGAGAGTGAGTGTCTTCCGTAGGGTAGGGTCATGAGTATCGAACTGGTGACGATCCTCCTCTTTGGGGGCCTGCTTCTCCTCCTGGCCGTCGGGGTGCCCGTCGTCTTCGCGCTTGGAAGCATCAGCATCGTCGTGAGTTACCTCCTCTCGGGGACGAACAGCCTGTACATGGTGGCCACCACCACCTACATGGAGATCACCGATCCCTCGCTCATGACCATCCCGCTTTTTCTGCTGATGGGGAATTTTCTGGTCTATTCGGGGATTTCCGACCGGCTCTTCAATGCCCTGAACTACTGGCTGACCGGTGTTCGGGGTGGCCTGGCGATTGTGTCCATCGGGGTGTGTGTGGCCCTGGCCATGTGCGGGGGATTCGGCCCGGGGATCCTGACCATGGGGCTCATCGCGGTGCCCGCCATGCTCCGGCATCGATACGACAAGTCGCTGGCGCTGGGCAGCGTGATGGCGGGCGGGGTCCTCGGCATCATTATTCCGCCCAGCATCATCATGATTGTGTTTGGGTATATCGCGAGGATTTCCATCGGTAAGCTGTTCTTCGCCGGGGCCCTTCCCGGATTCCTGTGCGCCTTTTTCTACATGGCCTATGTGTTGATCTGTAGTTATTTTCAACCTTCGATCGCCCCAAGGGAATCGGAGACCGTGACGTGGCGGATGCGGGTTGTAGCCTTGAAAGAGATCGTCCTTCCTGCGTTTTTGGTCATTTCTGTTCTGGGTTCGATCTTTTTGGGGATGGCGACCCCCACGGAGGCCGCCGGTATCGGCGCGACGGGGGCGTTCCTCATCTGCGTGATCTACAGGAAACTTTCGTGGAAGGTGTTCATGGAGGCCTGTAAGGAGACCATGAAGATCAGCGGGATGGCGTTGTGGATCCTGATCGCGGCCACGCTTTTCGGGATCGTCTATACCAGCGCCGGCGCTCAGGACATGGTGATGGATATCGTGCAGAGTCTCCATGTCAGTCGTTGGGTCATCCTTGCCGTGATGCAGGTGATCCTTCTCGTTTTTGGCATGTTTATGGACGATTACGCCATTATCACGATTTGCGCCCCCATCTTTATTCCCATCGCCCGGCTCCTCGGTTTCAATGTCCTGTGGTTTTCCATCCTCTTTATCCTGAACATGCAAGTGGCCTACCTGACACCGCCCTTTGGATGGTCCCTGATCCTCATGAAGGGGGTGGCGCCGCCGGAGGTGACCACGCGGGACATCTGGCGATCGGTTCCGCCGTTCGTGACGATGCAGTTGATCGTGCTGGTGCTGGTCATGATCTTTCCGTCCCTCGTCCTGTGGTTGCCGGGTAAGATGTAGGCCGGGAACCAAGGCATTGTCTTTGAGGACCCTTTCTGTTAATTTTTCTCGTGAGTTTGTGTGAGATATGTCAAACCCTTTACATGTAGCGTTCATGGAAAGAGATTCGTTGGACACCCACGAGGACCTGGCCCGGCTTATCGCGGATATCTCCATCAGCTTTATGGATATGAACCACAATGGAATCGACGCGAAGATTGGGGCGGTCTTAGGGGTGATCTCGGACGCCGTCGGGGTGGATTGGTGCGGGGTTTTCCAGTTTTCGAGGGACGGGAGACATGTCTACAAGAGCCACGCGTCGGATGGCGCGAGGATAAGGATGCCTTCCGAGATGAGGGACACCGAGGCCCACTGGTTCTCCGAGAAACTGAGGTACCTCTGCCGTGAAGAGATTCCCCGAGGTGGGACTCTTTCCCCCGATAATGTTCATGAAAGGCGTTTCATGGAAACGCTGGGGTTTGCGTCCGGCTTCATTGTCCCCTTGAAGGCAAGTGAGGTGCCTTTAGGATTTCTTTGCTGCGGTGACGAACAACGGGCGGATGGGTCACTTTCGGAAATCGAGGAGACATTTTTGGGAATCGTCGCCAAGATGATTGCCAATGTCCTCGAACATCGGAGGGCGCGTGACTCCCTCGCCCGCAGCGAAGAGAAGATGCAGAGGCTTATCGAACGCTTGGGTGAGGACTATTTCTTCTACCGCCACGACACGAAGGGCATCTTCACGTATGTGAGCGATT
>CAZKUZ010000173.1:0-2530 GCA_964556045.1 uncultured Thermodesulfobacteriota bacterium
CCGCAGCATCCAGAGGCAGAAGGCGTGGAAGGTGGAGACGAAGAGCCGGCGGGGCCGGATGCGGGTGATCTCCACGATGCGTTCCCGCATCTCCCGCGCCGCCTTGTTGGTGAAGGTGACGGCCAGGATCTCGGCGGGGTGAGCCCGTTTTGTCTGGATGAGGTAGGCGAAGCGGTAGGTGGGGGTACGGGTCTTGCCGCTGCCCGCCCCCGCGAAGACCATCAGGGGGCCCTCGGTGCGCGTGACGGCCTCCCGCTGCCGATCGTTGAGGGGGTATCCGGTTGCGTCCATGGGCCTACTATACATGATTCCCCGCGGGTTTGGAAAGGTTTTCGGGACGGGCCCGGGGCGGCGGCGGGCGAAAAATAGGTAATTTCCCCTATTGAAAAGGCGGACGGGAGTGTGCGAAGAAAGACAAAACGATGTTTGTAATCTTCGGCACGGGAGAAGGTTCATGATTATCAGGATACCCAAAGAGATCAAGGAGATGGAGTTTAGGATATCCGCCACGCCAAACAACGTTCGTGATTTCGCGGCGCGGGGGCACCGAACTCGACTCTGGCCCTGACCAACGCGACCTTTCCCTACGCGCTGAAGCTGGCCGACATGGGCTGGAAGGAGGCCCTGCGGAGCGATGCGGGCTTTCTCAAGGGGCTGAATACCTGGAACGGCCGGCTGACCTGTCCCTCGGTGGCCGGGTCGCAGGGGCGGGCGGGCATCGCCCCGGAAGAGGCTGTCAACTAAAGGAATGGAAACGTAGAGAAAAAGGAGGAAGGTATCATGGCAAATACGTTGGACGATCAAAGCCGCGAGGCAAGGCTCGAGGAACTGAGCTATCCCGAGGCCCCGAAACTGGTGACGGAGATCCCGGGACCGAAGTCGCTTCAGATGTACCAGAAAATGCTGAAATATGAGACCCCCCAGCGGCCCGCCGGGACGGTGATTCCCCTGGCCGCGCAGGAGGCGAAGGGGGCGACCTTCAAGGACCTGGACGGGAACGTCTTCATCGATTTCGTCGCCGGGGTGGGGGTGAAGAGCACGGGGAGCTGCCATCCCAAGGTCGTGGAGGCGATCCGGGAGCAGGCGGGAAAACTGGGGCACCATATCGATTCCATCACCCCCCTGAAAGAGAAGTTGGTGGACACGATGCGTTCCACGGCCCCCCACGGCCTGAAGGACAACTGCTTCCTCTCCTTCTTCCAGAGCGGGACGACGGCGGCCGAGGCCTGCGTGAAACAGTGCCGGATGATCCAGCAGCCCCGGAACCAGGTGGTGGTCTTCGAGGGGGCCTACCACGGCGTCTTTGGAACGACCAACGCCATGACGACGGGGGAGGGCTACCGGAAAGGGTATGACCCTCTCATGCCCTACGTCTATCACATGCCCTACGCCTACTGTTACCGGTGTCCGTTCAACCTGGAGTATCCCAAGTGCGAGGTCGAGTGTGCCAAGTACCTGGACTACAAGCTCAACACCCCCTACACGGGGCTCGACAACGTGGCGGCGGTGATCTGCGAGGGGCTCCAGGGGGAAGGGGGCTACATCGTCCCGCCGAAGGAGTGGTGGCCCATGGTGAAGAAGGCCTGTGAGAAGGCGGGGGCCATCTGCGTATGCGACGAGGTCCAGTCCGGGTTCGGGCGAAGCGGAAAGCTGTGGGCTTCCGAGTGGTACGACTTCGAGCCCGACATGATCGTCTTCGGCAAGGGGGTGGGGAACGATCAACCTCTGGCGGGGGTGATGACGGATATGAAATTCCACGACAAGCTTGCCTTGCAGTCCCAGCCCAACACATTTTCGGGGAATTCCATCGCCCTGGCCGCGGCCCTGGCGAACTACGAGATCGTCCTCGACCCGGAGATGGACCTGATGGGGCGGGCGCTGGAACTTGGGGAGCGGATGCAGGCGAGGTTCAGGGAGGCCCAGAAGTCGATCGAGCAGATCGGGGATATCCGGGGCATCGGGCTCTGGCAGTCCATCGAGCTGGTGAAGGATCCCGGGACGAAAAAGCCCATCAGCCAGGAGGCCATGGGCGAGGTGTTGGGCCGAACCTTTTCCAAAGGGTTGTTCCTGGTTCCCTGCGGGCGTTACGGGAACGTTCTGCGGTTCATGCCGCCCCTGGTGATCGCGAAGAAGCACCTGGATCGCTCCCTGGATATCATCATCGAGACGCTCGGCGAGCTGAAGGACATGATGGCGGGGAAGAAGTAAGATTGAGATTTTAACGAAAGGCACGGGTGGGCGGTATGTCCATCCGCGTCGGAGAGGGAAGGGAGGCGCGCGGTGAAGATTTTAAGGGTGAATCTCACGAAAGGCGAAGCAGTTTTTGAAGAGGTCAAAGAAGCGTACGGCGCCCTGGGGGGACGGGGACTGACCTCGAAGATCATCTCCAACGAGGTGGCTCCCACCTGTGATCCCCTGGGGGCGGAGAACAAGCTGGTCTTCGCGCCGGGGGTGATGGCCGGGACGGTCTTCCCCAACAACGGACGCCTGTCGGTCGGGGCTAAGAGTCCCCTGACGGGCACCATCAAGG
>CAZKUZ010000174.1:0-3748 GCA_964556045.1 uncultured Thermodesulfobacteriota bacterium
TTTTTTCCCTGGGAATCCAGGCGGTGACGGTGCACGCGCGTTGCGTCTCGTGGAACTTCTCCCATCCTCCGGAATGGGCCTGGATCGAACGGGCCGCGGAGTTGGGGCGTCCCCTTTTCGGAAATGGCGGAGTCCTCGCGCCGGAAGACGCGGTGGAGATGGTAGAACGGACCGGTTGCGACGGAATCATGATCGCCCGGGGATATTTGGGGCGTCCGTGGATCTTCCGGGAGATACGCCAGCTCGTCGAAACGGGAAAGTGGACGCCGGTCACCCTGGAGGAACGCTTCGAAACCATGAGGGCCCATCTCCGGCTGAGCCTTGATGTCTTCGGCGAGAGACAGGGGCTCCTTCGGATGCGGAAGCATCTTGCCTGGTATGCCAAGGGACTGCCACTCAATTCCGAATTCCGGCGTAAGGTAAACGCGATCCACGATCCCGAAGAGCTGTTTCGAGAGATCGATGGATATTATGAAAGGCTGAAACGGCACCCAATTCTCCGAAAAGTTAGGTAGATTTCCCCGAATTTTATTGCTTGACAACGGTTGAATCATACTTATCTTATATCCGAGCAAAAACGGCGTGAGGGAAAAGATGGAGCAACTCTCCAAAAGGGAACAGGAAATATTGCGGCTCGTGGTAAACGAGTATATCCAGACGGCGGAGGCCGTCGGGTCACGGACCCTGTCCAAAAAGACGGGGATCGGGCTCAGCCCGGCCACGATCCGTAATATCATGCGCGACCTCGAGGAACTGGGGTATCTCCGTCAGCCTCACGTTTCAGCCGGCCGTATCCCCACGGAGCGTGGATTCCGTTACTACGTGGACAGCATCATCAACGTGCGGGATATCTCTCCCGAAGAACGCCAGATGATCGAGCAGCACCTGAAAGAGGGAAAGCGCGAGATTCCAAGGCTTCTCCAGGAGGTTTCCAAGACCCTGTCGGCGCTTTCTCATTACGCGGGATTGATCATGGCACCGAAACTGGAGACGATCCGCCTGAAACATATCGACTTCGTCAAGCTCCGGAAAGATCAGATCCTGGTGGTTTTGATCTCGTATACGGGCATCGTCCAAAACTGGCTGATCGAAGACGAATTCAACCTGGACAACGATGAATTGACGCGCATGTCCAATTATTTGAATATGGTCATCGAGGGACATACGCTGTATGAGGTTAGGGAAAGAATCCTCGAGCAGATGAGAGAGGAGCGGGCCCGATATAACGAGATGATGAAGCGCGCCCTGACCTTGGGGAAGGCGGTCATCGAGACCACCTTTGAGAAGGCAGTGGATCGGGATGTCATCATCGAAGGAAAGACCAACATCTTCAACGAACCGGAGTTTGAGGATATCGAGAAGATGAAGGCGATCTTCAAGGCCTTCGAGGAGAAGAGCAAACTGGTCAAACTCCTTGACAAGAGCCTGACGGCCCGGGGAGTTCAGATCTATATCGGCAGTGAGAGTCAACTGGAAGATTTCCAGGACCTAAGCCTGATTACGGCGACCTATACCAACGGATCATCCGTCCTCGGAACCCTCGGGGTTCTGGGACCGACGCGGATGAACTATTCCAAGGTGATTCCGGTGGTGGATTATACGGCGGAGCTGGTCAGCGAGATTTTGAGAAGGATGTGAAAAGGAGAGAGATCGAATGAACAAAGGTGTGAGAGAAAAGAACAGCGAGAAAACCATCAAGGTGGAGTTCTCTAACACTGAAAAGAAAAAGCCGGAGGATCTGAAGAAAGAGGAAGATGCCGTAAAGAAAGAAAAGAAGGCATCTGGAAAGAAGGAAAAGAAAGACTGGGAGAAGGAGTACAAGGAACTGTACGATAAATATGTGCGGCTTCATGCCGAGTTCGAGAATTTCAAACGCCGAATGACGAAGGACAAGCAGGAGGCGATCAAGTTCGCCAACCAGGAGCTCATTCGCCAGATCTTGCCCTTCGTGGACAATCTCGAACGGTCCCTGCAGCATGCGGATGAATCGAAGAATATCGACGCCCTGAAGGAAGGGATTGAGATGACGATTAAGGATTTTCTCAAGACCCTGGAGAAGTCGGGGCTGGAGGCGATTCCCGCGGAGGGGGAACCGTTCGACCCGAACGTTCATGAGGCGATTATGCAGGAGGAAAGGAACGATATGGAACCCAATACCGTGGTGCAGGAACTGCAGAGGGGGTATAAACTCCACGGACGCGTGATTCGGCCTGCAACGGTGACTGTTTCAAAAAAGAAGGATTCATAACGAATTAAAATCGAAAAGGAGGAAGAAATGGGAAAAGTTATCGGAATTGACTTAGGAACCACCAATTCATGTGTGGCGATCCTGGAAGGGGGGGAACCCAAGGTATTGACCAATGCGGAGGGGGCTCGGACCACACCTTCCGTTGTAGCTTTTACGGAAAAGGGAGAACGTCTGGTGGGGCAGGTAGCCAAACGCCAGGCCATTACCAACCCTGAAAACACGATCTTCGCCATCAAACGGCTGATCGGACGAAAGTATGATGATCCGGAGGTCCAGAAGGACATCAAGATCCTTCCGTACAAGATCGTGAAGGCGCCCAACGGGGACGCCTGGGTTCATGTGAGGGGGAAGGACTACAGTCCTCAGGAGATCTCCAGCATGGTGCTTCAGAAGATGAAGCAGACGGCGGAGGACTATCTGGGGGAAAAGGTGACGGAGGCGATTATCACCGTCCCCGCCTACTTCAACGACAGTCAACGTCAGGCGACCAAGGATGCGGGTAAGATCGCGGGCCTGGATGTCAAGCGGATCATCAATGAGCCGACGGCCGCGTCCCTGGCCTATGGTCTGGACAAGAAGAAGGACGAAAAGATCGCCGTCTTCGACCTGGGCGGCGGGACGTTCGATATCTCGATCCTGGAGATCGGGGACGGCGTCTTCGAGGTGAAATCCACCAACGGGGATACCCACCTGGGTGGTGAAGACTTCGACCTGCGGATCATGGACTATCTGGCCGACGAGTTCAAGAAGGACCAAGGCATCGATCTGAGGAACGACCGGATGGCCCTCCAGCGCCTGAAGGAGGCCGCGGAAAAGGCCAAGGTGGAACTGTCCACCACGATGGAGACGGATATCAACCTGCCGTTCATCACGGCGGACGCCAGCGGTCCCAAGCATCTGAATATCAAGCTGACGCGGGCGAAACTGGAGAAACTGGTCGAAGACCTGGTTAACAAGGTAGAGGAACCGTGCCGGATCGCCTTGAAAGACGCGGGACTGACGCCTCAGGACATCAACGAAGTCATCCTGGTCGGCGGAATGACCCGAATGCCGCTGGTGCAGCAGAAAGTCAAAGAGATCTTTGGCAAGGAGCCCAACAAGAGCGTGAACCCGGACGAAGTGGTGGCCATCGGTGCCGCTATCCAGGCGGGCGTCCTCTCCGGAGACGTGAAGGACGTCCTGTTGCTCGACGTGACGCCGCTGTCTCTGGGGATCGAAACGCTGGGTGGCGTGATGACGAAGCTCATCGAGAAGAACACGACCATCCCGACGCGGAAGAGCCAAATCTTTTCCACGGCGGCGGACAACCAGACGGCCGTGACGATTCACGTCCTGCAGGGTGAGCGGGAGATGGCGAAGGACAACAAGACCCTTGGCCGTTTCGAACTGGTCGGGATTCCACCGGCCCCGCGGGGCGTGCCCCAGATCGAGGTGACGTTCGACATCGATGCCAACGGTATCGTCCACGTCTCGGCGAAGGATCTGGCGACGGGCAAGGAG
>CAZKUZ010000175.1:0-4355 GCA_964556045.1 uncultured Thermodesulfobacteriota bacterium
CGCCTCTCGGAGCTTGTCCGTCGCCAAGACGCTGTAGCCGGGCCGCCTCGCGGGACGGGTGTCCACTTTCCTCTCCGAAACGTTCAAGGCTCCCCCCCTTGGGAAACGGGCAAGGAAAAACTCCGCCAGTTCAACCCAGCTCGCAGCGCCTCGGTTTACCACATGGAAGAGTCCCGGCCGCCCTTTTTCTATCAGGTTCAGGGTGGTCTTCGCAAGGTCTTCGAGATAGGTGGGGGAGCCTACCTGGTACGGCACCGACAATTCTCCCCGCGATCTCTCAACGGCATCGGCAAGAAAGGAGAAAAAACCCTTGGTATGTTCCGAGAAGAGCCAGGCGGTTCGGACAATCAGGGTTCCTTCGGGGTAGACGGCCTGGAGGGCCTCCTCGCTCAAACGCTTCGTCCAGCCGTAGACGTTGACGGGATCGGTTAGATCCGATTCCACGTAAGGGCTTCCCTTGCTCCCGGAAAAAACGTAATCGGTGCTGAAATGGACAAGGTAAGACCCCATCTCCCGGCAGAGAAGGGCCATCTTCGTCGGGGCCTTGGTGTTTATTTCCCAGGCCTCGTTGGGATGCCCCTCGCAGAAATCCACACCCGTGAGCGCCACGCAGTTGATCACCACCTCCGGTGCCACCTCTTCCATCCATCGTCTCATCGCGCTTTCGTCCCGGATATCGCACTGATTCGAGGTGGGTGAACGAAAGGGAATGTTACCCGCCTCGAGATGACGGCGCAGAACCGACCCGAGAAATCCCGATCCTCCGAAAATAAGCCACATGGGTCACCTGGTCTCCCGAATCATCCGTTCTGATAGGTTCCGTCGAGGATGGCCTCCCACCAGTCACGATGGGTAAGATACCAGTCGACGGTCTTTTCGATTCCCTCTTCGAAGGAAACCTCCGGTTCCCACCCAAGAGAATCCCTGAGCTTTGAAAAATCCATGGCGTAACGGAAATCGTGGCCTGGACGATCCTTCACGAAGGTAATCAAGGATTCGGGTTTCTTTAGATACGCAAGGATCCGGCGCACCACCTCGAGGTTCGTGCGCTCCCCGTTCCCCCCAATATTGTAGACCTCCCCCTCTTTCCCTTCGAAGAAGATCTTGGCCAATGCCCTGCAGTGATCCAAGACGTAAATCCAGTCCCGCACGTTCCGGCCGTCCCCGTAGACCGGCAGAGGGAGATCCCGAACCGCGTTGGTAATCATCAAGGGGATCAACTTTTCGGGGAACTGATAGGGCCCATAATTGTTGGAGCACCGGGTAACGATCACCGGCAGGCGATGCGTCCGGAAGTAGGCCTTCACCATCAGGTCGGAAGCCGCCTTGCTGGCCGCGTAAGGGCTGTTGGGCCGAAGCGGCATCTCTTCCGTGAAGGCCCCTTCTCTTCCCAATTCACCATAGACCTCATCCGTGGAGATATGGAGAAAACGCGTCACCTTATACCGCCTCGCGAACTCCAGGAGCTGATAGGTCCCCATCACGTTCGTTTGGACGAAGACCGCGGCGTCCTCGATGCTCCGGTCCACGTGGGATTCCGCGGCGAAATGGATAATACCGTCAATCCCCTCCTCAAAGAGGGGGGCCAAGACCGTGGGATCCGAGATGTCCCCCCGCACGAAACGGTAAGTCTCCTCTTCGTGTATGTCCTCAAGGTTGCGAGGATTTCCCGCGTAGGTCAGCTTGTCGAGGTTGATGAGTTGGTGCTCGGGATAGTGAGAAAGAAAATACCGGATGAAATTACTCCCAATGAACCCGTACCCGCCCGTAACCAGGATCTTCACAATCGCTCCGTAAAGGCCTTAGCCGTCTTTTCGTTCCCACCGGTACGGGATATCGTTTTCATGGGGATCGATCCGGATTTCATCGGGGTGCTCATAGTTATAGGGCTCTGTCACCACATTGATAATGATCGCCTCTGTCTCGCTGACACACTTCCACCCATGGGTCACGCCACGAGGAATCTTGACCAGAAGAGGATTGTGTTCCCCAATAAAGAATTCATCAATCTCACCCTGGGTTGGAGAATCCTCCCGGGCATCGTAAAGCACCAGCTTGATCATCCCAAAAACAGCCGTCACGTGATCGTCTTGAAGCCGATGGGCGTGCCACGCCTTGACCACGTGGGGATAGGTGGTCGTCATGTAAACCTGGCCGAACTTGGTAAAAATGGGATCGTCACAACGAAGGATCTCCATCAGACGTCCCCGCTCATCAGGAATAACTCTGAGACTTTTCACCTCAACGCCATCGATCATACCGTATTCCCCTAAAGGTTGTTCGCCCCCGTCTCAGCCACGAGATTCGAGGCCTTGAGCAGGGAACGGAAGGTCCCCGCGTCGGTCCACCACCCCTCCAACTCGTGCCACGTCATCTCCCCACGTTCGATGTACCAGTTATTCACGTCGGTGATCTCGAGTTCTCCCCGCTCGGAAGGCTTCAAGGTCTTGATGATGTCAAAAACCCTCGTGTCGTAAAAATAGATTCCCGTGACCGCGTAGGAAGATTTGGGCTGTTTCGGCTTCTCCTCGATCCTCACGATCCGATCCTCCTCGAAAACGGGAACCCCGAATCGTTCCGGGTCCGGGACCTTCTTGAGAAGAATCTTCGCCCCGGATGGCTGGCGTTCAAAGTCCTCAACCGCCTGCCCGATGTTTCTCTCAATGAGATTGTCACCCAGAACGACGCAGATCTTGTCTCCCCCCGAGAAGTATTCCGCCAGGGAAAGGGCCTCGGCGATGCCTCCCTCGCCTTCCTGATACGTATAATTGATATGCTTGAGGCCGAATTCCTTCCCATTCCCCAGGAGTTTCAGGAAATCGCCCGCGTGCTGCCCTCCCGTCACAATGAGAATATCCTCTATCCCGGCCTTCACGAGGCACTCCAGGGGATAAAATATCATGGGCCGGTCAAAAACCGGCAACAAGTGCTTGTTGGTAATCTTCGTAAGCGGAAAGAGGCGTGATCCCGTGCCCCCCGCGAGAATAACGCCCTTCATCGTCTATTTCATGCCGAACGTACCGAGTCCCTCCAGGGTAAACATCACGCGGTACTGGGTTTCGGCCGGAATGCTCCCATCCTCGGAACGCTTGATATCGTGGACCTGGAAATCGAGCCGCCAGCATTGAGGACTGTAGACCAATCCATAGGTGCTTTCTATGAAATCGTTCATCGCAAAATCGTATTTCGTCGTGTAGGCGAGATGAATTTTATCCGTGATATTTATCCAGGCATTAAGATCCAGCTGGTTTATATCCTGTCCCGCCTCCACCTTGCTGTAATTGTAGTCACACGAGAGCCTGTCCCCCCGCCTATCCGAAAGCACCAGGGTTTCATAAAAGTCCGAGAAATCACCGCTTGTATGATCGAAGGAGGTCGTCGTCTTCGAATAGATATATTTGGAAGGCCACAAATCCAACTGGGCGGAGATAGACGAAAATTCATACTCGCCTTCCTTCGCCTCGAAATCGTAGGATTGATAAATCTTGAACCTCATGAAATCTCGGTACGTGGACTCTCCCTTTTTATTCAACTTCTTTTCAATCAAAAAGCTCGTCAAGCCATAGTGCAAAACGCTTCTTTTCTCTATTGGGCTCAGCCAGTAGAGATCGTTCTGGCTAATGTCCGGGATGTACTCATAGGTTATCTCAGGTTTAATGGTGTTCTTATAAGCTTTTGTGCTACTTGTCTTGAAGATCCTCTGGACCACCGTATAGGCGTTGATGCTGAAATCCGGGATCCCCCTCGATTCGAAGTCGTCCTCGTCATTCGGGCCCACATTGGACGGCCAGATCATGGTCTCCCTGAAGCCCGCAATCGGTTTCATCTGGAGGACCTGAAAAAGCTCGAATGGATAGGCAATGTGCGGGTAGAGGTCCGCGTATTGGAGCCTCTCCGCTTCCTTTTTGTAATAATAGGCATAGGTACCATCAAAATTGTAATTCAAAGGGGTGTTGAACAGGGGCTGCTCCGCCGCGCTGAAACGCAGGTAGGGATACCGCTGGGTCGTGTAGTCGTTGTTGTTCTTTGTCAAATCGTCGTAGTAGGAAAACTCACCGCTGAAACTGTACTTATTCCAGTTTTTTCCAAATGAGACCTTCGATTTCAAGAGCTGCTCCCGGCGGGCGTCCGTGGCGGACTTCCCGGGGATATCCTCGCTGAAATCGACAAGATAGTCCTTGTCGCTGATCCTGTTGATATCGGCCTTGGCGTAGAACCCATTCTTCAGGTATTCGTCATGACGATAAATAACCGCCCACCGGTTCCCGTGATACTTATTGTCATCGATATAATGCAGGTTCAACTGCCCGTTGCTGTTGGAGGTCCGGGCATACCTGAACTCCAACCCGTGCTTG
>CAZKUZ010000176.1:0-4374 GCA_964556045.1 uncultured Thermodesulfobacteriota bacterium
TGGAAAGATGGGAACCTTGTCGGAAATCGCCATCGCCCTGAAACTCGGCATCCCCGTCATCGGCTACAACACCTGGGACATCGATCCGAAGATCCGCCGGGCAAAAACCGTTGATGACATCTCGAAACTGATGGACGAGGAACTGAAAGCCCCATGAAAGCCGCCCTCGCCCTTGTTCTAATGCTTCTGAGCGCCCTCTACATGGCCGGGTGCACATGCCCCAGTTGCACGCTTCCTACCTCCTCCACAGAACCGACTCCCACCGTGACAAAACCGTCCGGTTCTCCCTACAATATTCATATCGTCAAACGGGGAGAGACCCTGTGGCGCATCTCGAAGAGATACGGGGTCAATCTCCACGACCTCATGGCCGTGAACCACATCGAGGATCCCTCGCACCTCATCGCGGGAACCCGCCTGATCATCCCCTCAACCACCTACAAAAAGGTCGAAAGTACAGCCCCGGTATCCACTAGACGGCCAGCCGCCACCGCGAGGGAGGGGTTCATCTGGCCTGTCCGGGGAAAAGTGATAACCTACTTCGGGAGGACGAAAAGCAAGGTCAGCAAGGGCATCGATATCCAGGCCCCCCTCGGGGCAAACGTGAAAGCCACCCAGTCGGGGAAGGTTATTTTCAGTGGGGAGTACGGCCCCTTTGGCAAAACCGTCATCCTCCAGCACTCCCGCGGCTTCTCTTCCGTCTACGCCCACAACAGGGAAAACCTCGTGAAGGTTGGCCAATGGGTCCGCCAAGGACAAACCGTCGCCACGGTGGGGATGTCGGGGCATGCCTCCCATCCCATATTGCATTTTGAAATTCGTAAAAAGAGCACGGCGGTCGATCCCCTCATCTACCTGAGGTCTCAATGAACAGAAACACGAGAACTTCAAAAAAATCAGATCTGAAGGCTCCGCCCAATATCATGAAGATGTATTTGGACGATATCGGGAAGATCCCTTCGCTGAAACACGAGGAGATTGCCAAGCTCTTCAAGAAATACAACCGTGGAGACGCGGAGGCAAAAAAACGTATTATCGAGGCGAACCTGAGGCTCGTCATCCACATCGCCAAACGTTATACCCACTCGAGCATCCCCTTCCAGGATCTTGTCGCGGAGGGAAACCTGGGACTCATCCGCGCGGTGGAAAAATTCAGCCTGAGCCGCGGATGCCAGTTCTCCACCTACGCCACATGGTGGATCAAACAGTCCATCGAACGCGCCATCATCAACCAGTCCAAACCGGTTCGGCTCCCCGCCCATATCTGCCTGCGTATCTCGAGAATCGTCAAGGTCATCAAGGAGCTCAACCAGACCCTTGGACGGGAACCCACACCCGAAGAGATCGCGGAACACATTCCCGAAAGCCCGGAGACCATCGAGAAACACCTCAGCCTGCTGAAAAAGACCTATTCCCTCGACGCGGTCCTGAGCGAGCAGTCCGACACGGAAAACACGTTACTCGACACGCTTCCGGACAAAAACGACTCCTCTCCCTTCGAATCCGTCGAGAAGCTCGAACGGCTCCAGCAGATCACCTGTGAGATCGAACAGCTTAACGAAAACGAGAAGAAGATCCTGTGGCTCCGTTACGGATTGGGGGACGAAGAACCTCAAACCCTGGAGGCCATAGGGAAGAAGTTCGGGGTGACGCGGGAGCGGATTCGTCAAATCGAGAAGAAGACCATCCTCAAATTGCGGAAACGCATCTTTTTCGAGGGACGTCAGGGCATCTGCGGACAGAAAAAAGGCTCGCAAAATTAGGTGGATAGCCTTCAGGCCGAAGCCTGAATTGGAATGCCAATCGAAGAGTCAGAAGGTTACTCTCGAGCAATCAGGCTGTGTCTTCGTCCGGCGGGTTTTCTCGCGGGGGAGTCTCTTCCGGCCTTTTGTGGAAAATTTTCCTGAAATCCATCCACATATCCAACAGGCCCAACAAAACCACCATCACCGCCACGATCTGAATCACGAAAAGGGTAAAGTAGATCATGGCCTTGATAAATGGCGGCACATTCTTCCGGGCCAAGTAGTAATTTATAATGCAGAGTCCTTGAAAGAAATAGACCGTCAGGGCCGCGATCAAGACGTTGAGCGCGATGACTCGAAGGGTTCCGTGGGAGAGAAAAACGCCGAACCCCGGCAGGATAACAAGCCAGATGAAATGATCCGGTGCCCGCCATGTGTTCAGGTCGAAATCCCTTAGGATCTCACGGCCCGGGACGAGGTGCAGGCGATCGAGCAGGTAGAGATTCACCATCAGAATCAGCCAGCTTCCGATGACAATCAGGGTGGGAACGAGGACGATCAGGAGGGAGAGCATCTTCTGGAACATGGCCTGCATCTCCTGGACCTCAGTTCCCGTAAGCCCCGGATAGCTCTGAAGGGCCATCTTGATATTTTCCTGGACGGGTTTCCTCAGGGTTTCAAAAAACCCCTGGTTCGCAGAAACGGCCTGAAACTCGATCAGGAGAAAAAACCCCCCGGCAACGACAAGGGACGTTACGAGCATCGTGATCCCGAAGGATACCCGCCTCTCGATCAAGTGGAAGGCTACCAGTCCCAAGAGGGCGAACTGGGCAAAAAAGAATAGGGCTACGACTGGTTTGAAGGCGAAACCGATTATGAAGGCTGCCGCCAGGGAGGTAAGAAATCCCGCCATCCCCCCTTTTCTGAAGGATAGAGTCAAGATGGGTATCGGGGAAAGGATGCCCAGAAAGGACCCTACCAACGGGATAAATATGGAAGAAAAAAAGAAAAGGGCAGAGGTCACTCCCCCTGCCACAATCCATCCCAGGGTTCTCCCGTCCGGATAAAAACCTGGTTCTCTCATATCTTGGCGGCTTCCAAGGGTTTCATTTCAGCGTCACACCGAACACGTCACCCCGATAAATTCACGTGTATACCTGTGGGACACCCCAACACGGGTCTCCCGCCCTGAATTGCCTCATCCCTCAACATCGAGCTTCACGCGCTCGATGCGTGATCTTCTAACCCTTGTGAATCAACAAGTCTTAACGAACAACCGTGGTGTATGGCAGCAGGGCGATATTGCGGGCCCGTTTTATCGCCAACGTTATCTGCCTCTGGTGCCGCGCACAGTTCCCGGAGATCCTCCTGGGGATAATCTTTCCACGCTCGGTAATAAAATGGTTCAGAAGCTTCGGGTCTTTGTAATCTATCTTCAGGTTTGAATCGGCGCAAAAGCGGCAAACCTTCCGTCGTCCATAGGGCCTTCGATTTCTGCGATGATACGCGCTCATGCTGACACCTCCTCGGCAGGTTTCTCCTCAGATTTCTCTTCAGATTCCCCCTCCGTCTCTTCTTCCTTGGCTTCCTTGGCTTTCTCCTCGGGCTTTTCTTCGGACGCCACTTCCGCTTCTTCCTTTTCCGCGGCTTGGGCGGCCTCTTCCGCGGCTTCCGCCGCCTTCAACGCCTCCTGGGCCTTCTGCTCCTTCGCCAACTGGGCCTGTTTGTGCGCCTCGAGTTCCCGATCGTCCAGTTTCACGATGATATGACGCAGGAAGGGTTCCAACATCTTGAAGTGGCGATCCAGTTCCTTGACACACGCGTAGTCGGCCAGGAACACCGCGTAGACGTAGTAGCCTTTCTGGAATTTTCGGATACGATAAGCGAGTTTCGTGAGACCCCATTCGTCCAAACGAATGAGTTCTCCCTTATTCTGTTCGAGAACCTGAAGAATTCTCTGGATCCAGTTCTGAGTCTCTTCCTCTGTCAGATCCGGTTTTAAGATGAATACTGTTTCGTAAAGCCTCATTCTTTCCTCCTTGTGGATTTGCAGCCCACCCCCACCATGAGAGTTGGGCAAGGAAGCGCGTTCCTAAGTTATCCTTCCGCCTTCGGCGGCTGTGCCTCTTCGGGGGTTGCCAGCCTCGCGACCTGTCCCTTCGCCAACTTGACCCGCACCTTGTCGGCGATCTCAAGAATCACGATGGGACCGTTGATCGCGAAGATGCGTCCGTAGATGCCCCCTGTCGTCAATACAAAGTCACCCTTCTTGAGATTCGCGAGGGTCTCCTTGTGCTTTTTCGCCTGTTTCTGCTGGGGGCGAATCAGCAGGAAATAGAAAATCACAAACATCAGAATCAGGGGAACGAGGGCCCCCATACCGCCCATACCACCGGAGCCACCGGCTCCGCCGCCACCTGCCATTGCGTATGCAACACCTACCACACTTTACCTCCTGTCATTCCCGATGCCGAGGCATCAGGATTTGGTTTCTTTCCAATTCTGGATGAGTTGTTCCTTATACCCCACAAAATTCCCTTCGTCAATAGCACGACGGGCATTTCTGGTCAAGCTCAGGTAAAAATGGAGATTGTGGATGGTATTCAGGATAGCCGACAGGATTTCCTTG
>CAZKUZ010000177.1:0-17646 GCA_964556045.1 uncultured Thermodesulfobacteriota bacterium
GAAAGGGCGAAAAGCATCCATAACCACAGGGGAATAATCCATGAACATCTCTTGAGATAAATCTTATAACCCCTTCAAATGTTATTTTCCCATCACTCGTGACCCTCTGAATTTCTATCATACCCCAGGAATTGCTTCAAGATGGTATAGAGCTTTTGAAGATAGGCGTGGAAGGTATCGGGCATCTTCATCCGTATGATCAGCTTCTGTGAGGGCGAGAGCTTGTAACATTTCGGATCTTCCTGTATCAGGGTTACGAGCCGGGATCGGTCGAGCGTGCTTTCTTCTGAAAAACTCACGGTAATCTCGTCTTTCTTACCCTGGAGCGCGGTAATCCCCCGGGCCGTCAGCCATATCTTGAGATGAACCACGTCGAGAAGACGCTCGGCCTCCTCCGGAAGGGGTCCAAAGCGATCTCTCAACTCGTTTCTGATCTCCTCAATTTCATCCACCTTCGTCGCCGTCGAGAGACGTCGATAAAACATCAGGCGCAACCCCGTTTCGGGGATATAGGATTCCGGCAGCAACAACGCGAAGGGCAACTTGAGATCCACGGGAGGCCGGGGCTCCACCCACTGGCCCTTGAGTTTCTTCACCTCTTCCTCAATAATCCTCGTGTAGAGCTCAAATCCCACCTCGGCGATCCGCCCCGACTGGCGCCTCCCGAGGAGATCCCCCCCGCCCCGCATGTTCAAATCCATCAAGGAGAGTTTAAATCCCGATCCCAGCGTTGAGAACTCCTGAAGGGTCTGGAGACGCTTGATGGCCTCCCTGGGCAGGGTGGCCCGGTGAGGAATCAGGAAATAGGCGTAGGCCTGGCGATCGGAACGCCCGATCCGTCCCCGCAACTGATACAGGGTGGACAGGCCGAACTGTTCCGCATGGTGAACAAACAGGGTGTTCACGTTGGGGATATCCACCCCCGACTCGATGATCGTGGTGCAAACGAGAACATCGATCTCATGGCGCATGAAAGCGAGCATCACCTCTTCCAGGATCTTTTCGTCCATCTGGCCGTGGGCGTAAGAGACGCGGGCGGCGGGAACGAGTTCCTGAATCAGACGGGCCATCTTGGTTATCGTCTTGACACGGTTGTGAACGAAAAAAACCTGGCCGCCACGGGCAAGTTCCCGTTCGATCCCCTCCGAGATAACATCCTTCCGGAACCGGGCGATCTTGGTAATTATGGGGAGACGCGCCCTCGGAGGCGTGTTGATGAGGCTCAAATCCCGCAACCCGGAAAGGGACATCTGGAGGGTCCTGGGGATAGGTGTGGCGGTAAGGGTCAAGACGTCCACCGTCGCGGAGAGCTTTTTGAGCAGCTCCTTGTGAGTCACTCCGAAACGGTGCTCCTCATCGACAATCAAAAGCCCCAGGTCCCTGAAAGTAATATCTTTTTGAAGCAGCCGATGGGTCCCGATGACGATGTCCACCTTCCCTTTCTTCAGATCGGACACCACCCGCTTCTGGTCCTGGCGGCTTCGAAATCGGCTCAACAGCTCCACCCGAACGGGATAAGGAGAAAACCGCTGGGAGAAATTGACGTAATGCTGTTCAGCGAGGACCGTGGTGGGCACGAGAACAGCCACCTGCTTCCCCTCCATCACCGCCTTGAAGGCCGCCCGCATGGCCACTTCCGTCTTGCCGAAACCTACGTCTCCGCAAACGAGCCGATCCATGGGGACTTCCGACGTCATGTCCCCGTAGATATCCTCAATGGCCCGCTTCTGATCCGGTGTCTCCTGATAGGGAAATGACGTCTCAAATTCCCGCAGGCCCTCCGTCTCGGCGTCGTAGGCGTATCCCTTTACGGCCTTACGGGTCGCGTAGAGTTCCAAGAGCTCTCTGGCGATCTTGGCCACATCCTCCCGGAGCCGCGCCTTCTTTTTCTCCCAGGAAACGGTCCCGAGGGTGTCGAGAGGGGGCGGGGCGTCGCCGGATCCCACATAACGTTGAATGGCATCCAGCTTGTCGATGGGGACGAAGAGCTTATCTCCCTTGGCATATTCCATGACCAGGAACTCGCCGGATTTTCCCAGGACATCCACCCGTTTCAGGCCTCGATAAAGACCGATCCCGTAATCCAGATGAACGAGGGGATCCCCCTCTTTGTACATGGCCAAGTCCGAGAGACGCAGTCCCGAGCTCCTCTCTTTTTTTCGACGCACGGGCATGCCCCAGGATCGCAAACGGGTAAGAAAGGCCAATTTCAGACGGGAAAAGAGAACCCCTTCGGGAAGAGCCGCATCCACGATGCCGCCCCGCCCCCCTCCGCCTTCCCCGCGTTCAAGCCCGGGCCGAACGGGAAGCGCGAAGTCTTTCTCCATCAACAACTCAGCCAAACGATTCCTCTCCCGTTTCGCGGCCTCGGCGATCCAGACCTCATATCCCTCTTCAGTCAGGCGGTGCGCCTCCTCCGCGATCACCTGAATCGGCCACGCGTCCCGGTAATCCCTTCGGATCATGCGAGGCTGAAAAGGCTCGGACATAAACGAGGAGATAGTTTTTAAATCCTTTTTCCCCGTCACGTATAATCCAAACGCGACGCGGGGAAAATCTTCCAGTTTCCCGGTCACCTCCCGGGGGGAAAGGTAGAGGGCCTCTGGCTCGGGGAAGAGGGAAGACGCCGAAACCTTCTTGTCATACTGCTTTTGGGCCAACTCATAAAACGCCTCGAGGTTCGCAAGGCATTCCTCCGGATCCCACCAGAGGACCGGTGTTTCAGGCGGAATATATGAAAAAACATCCGCTTTCAGGTCGAAGAGATAGGGCGACAGCCAGAGGCGGTTCTCAATAGTATCCCCCACGGTCAAGGAATGGATCAGCCGCCGGATTTCTTTCTTGCCCTGCCTCGTGGTCTCAACTCCGTAGAGCCTTTTCTGGATCTCCGGCAACGGACTCTGGGGAAACAATTCCTGGACCGGCCCGATTTTATAGCTTTCGATGGTTTGGTATGATCGCTGGGTGGCGGGATCAAATAACCGAAGGGTCGCCACCTCGTCCCCTTCCAGCTCAATCCTGACGGGGGCCTCTTCCAGGGGTGAAAACAGGTCGATCACGCCCCCCCGAACAGCCAGGTCCCCGGGGAGTTCCACCGTGGGAGTTCGCGTGTAGCCCCGGTAAAAAAGCTCCCGTAAAAAGGCGTCCCGATCTCCCATACCGTCCCCTGACGCCACCTTCATCATCCCCTCATGAAAATCCCCCGGAAGCACCATGCGGGTCATCAAGGCCTCCGGCGTGGTCAAAAGGGCCACCGGCTTTCTCTCCAAAAGCGCGAAAAGACCCTTAACCCGAAGGGAGGCCACGCTGGGTTGCATCCACTCATCCAAATAGGGGGTCAGCTCCCATGACGGGAAGGTCATGATCTGGGTTTCATCCGGCTTTTCGAGGAGAGGGCTCAGGATCTTACAGAAGGCGGCCAGCACTTGGGCCACGTGGTTACGTGTCCTGATGTCCGGCAACACCATCACGAGCGGCCCGCGGTGAACGGCCCAGAGGGCGCAGGCGATAAACGTTCGGGCCTCTCCCCTCGCGCCCGCCAACTGAAACGAGGAATTTCCCTTCAGAAGGGAGTGGAGGCGTTCCACCTCCTCGACGAAACCGCTCAATCCCTTGAAGGCCATCGGATACGGAGAATCTTTTTCTGGCATCTCTTCATCTCTTTCGCGCGGATCCGTCACGGATACCACACAAGGGGGAATTCTAAAGGATAAGGGGAAAATCGGCAAGCCCAAAAATTTTCACGCCCGCGCACACAAAGATCCGCCACTCCCTCCCGCCGCCCTACCGCTTGCGGGCGGAATATGTTATTTTTAATTTGTACATGGGTGAAGCAGAAAAAGAGATCCTCTTCCTAATCCAGGGACGAGACGTGGCCTCGTCACGGTACCGGGTTCTCCAATACCTCCCCTACCTGAACAGGGAAAATGTCAAAACGGAAGTGGCCGATTTCGCGAGAAAGGCCTCGGAATGGCCCAACATTCTCAAAAAGGTCCGGAAAAGCGACGTGCTGATGATCCAGAGAAAACAGATCGGATTTATGGAATCGAAGATGCTCAAGAAGATCTCCCGCAAAATCGTCTACGATTTCGACGACACCCTTTGGGTCAAGAGCGCGAGGCATGAAAACAACCAATCCACGAGTCGGAATCTCAAATTCAAACGAATGATCAACCTTGCCGACAGGGTCATCGCGGGAAACAGCTTCCTCGCGGAAAAGGCGCTCCAGCTCCATCCAAACGTTACCGTCATTCCCACACCCATCGATCTCTCAAGATACTCCCTCAAATCTTATTCGTCCGACGGCGAAGAGGTGGCCATCGGCTGGATCGGGGCCCACGGCTCGATCCATTACCTGGAAAAAATTCTTCCAATCCTGGAGAAGGTCCACGCCATAAACCCCAAAATACGCCTGAAGGTGATCTGTGACACCTTTCCCGCGAGCCGCAACCTTCCTATCGAAAAGATACTCTGGAATGAAAAAACGGAGGTCGACCACCTGAAGACCATGGACATCGGATTGATGCCCCTTATGGAAGACGAATGGTCCCAGGGGAAATGCGGCCTGAAGGTCCTCCAGTATTTCGCGGTGGGGATTCCCGCCGTGGTCACCCCCGTGGGCATCAATCGAGACATCGTGAAAGACGGTGAAACCGGGTTCTGGGCCCGAACGGAAAAGGAATGGATCGATCGGATCCTGCTCCTCGCGTCAGACCCCTCACTCCGAAGGGAGATGGGACTAAAGGCGAGGGGAATCGTCGAAAACCACTACAGCGTGGAGGCCTGCTATCCCACCTTCAAAAAGGTATTAACCGCTTGAATATTCCCACTTCCACTCAACAACAAAATGAAAGGAAACCGTTTGATGAACTACCCAAAATTCTACGATGAGGTTGAACCCATCACCCTAAAGGACGACCTGGCCAAATTCGTCGGCGTCAACAGTGACGGCATTATCGAAATCACTTATCTGGAGATCGTGAAAATGGCCGGCCACAGCTGCGCGGTCGTCAGCGGGGCCTATCTCTGCGCCCAAAAAGGTCTCAAGGCCCTGTTCGGAGACGAGCTCCCCAAAAGGGGTGAAATCAAGGTTGAGCTGAAAAAAGCTCCCGATGAAGACAATACGGGCGTTGTGGGATGCGTTCTCTCCAACATCACCGGCGCCACCACCGACTACGGATTCGGGGGGCTTGCCGGCGGCAAATTCAACCGGAGAAACCTCCTTTTCTACAACGCCCCGATCGACACGGATATCCGGTTCACCCGGATGGACACGGGCAGGCAGGTCGGCATCAACTATCGGCCAAAGAAGTTGGTCAACCCGGCGGAACTCTTTAAAAACGCTCTCGGACCGAACGCCACCCCGGAACAGAAAAAAGCCTTTCCCCGTCTCTTCCAGGAAATGGTCAAGACGATCCTCACAAACGGGGAAACGGTCATCGAAGTCGTTGAAATGTAACCCATCGTCCGGGTTCATGGATCTCGAAATCGAAAAAATCATCCGTTCCCGGAGGAAGACCGTCGCGCTGCAGGTAACCGAAAGGGCGACTCTTATCGTCAGGGCCCCCTATCACACAAGAAAGAAAACCATTCTGGACATCGTCACGAAACACGAAAAATGGATCGAAAAAAAGAGAAAAGAGATACGGGAGAGAAACCGGGAAACCCCGGCAAAGAGATTCGTGGACGGGGAGGCATTCCTCTATCTCGGAAAGCCCTACCCTTTGAAGATCGTCAACGACGGAACCTTTCAGCTGAAATTTGATGACGGTTTCTTCCTCGTGCAAGACGCCCGTGACGCTGCAAGGAAAGTCTTCGAAGACTGGTACAGAAAAACGGCCCGTGAAATAATACCGGAAAGGGTGGCTCAACACTCAATGAAAGGACCCTTCAGCTACAACAGGATCCGCATCACCCATGCCCGGAAGCGATGGGGATCCTGCTCCCCCAAGGGCAACCTGAATTTTTCGTGGCGCCTGATCATGGCCCCCCTTCCGGTCATCGACTACGTGGTCATCCACGAACTTGTCCATCTCGTCGAAAGGAACCACTCCTCGCGTTTCTGGGACAAGGTGGAAAGCCTCATGCCGGAATTCAAGATCCACAGAGACTGGCTGAAGAAAAACGGATATCTCTTGCAGGTCTTTTGACGAAAGGGAAAGACGGCAAAGGCTGACCGTAAAGCCTGGGGCCCTCGATTCACTCGGGCGCCATTCTATCGAGGATTTCTTTCATGAGTTTCACGGCGACCATGGCGGTTACGCCGGAAGGGTCCCGTTCAGGGTTATACTCCACGAGGTCCGCTCCCACCAAGACCGGCAATGCCTGGATAAAGGAGAGAAGATCACGGACGCTCATGCCGCCGGGCTCAAAATGGGATACCCCGGGGGCGTAGGCGGGATCGAGCACGTCCAAGTCCAGGGTGAGATAAACGGGTGCCTCAAGGGGGGACACCGGGACGCCCCGGATATCACGGATGGATTTCATCTCATAAGTCTCCACGCCGAAACGTTCCGCCTGAGCAAGCTGGTGACCATTCGAGGCCCGAATGCCAATCTGTATCAAACGGCGGGCCAACCCTTCTTCCATGATCCGCGCCATGGTGCAGGCGTGCGACAGACGGTCCCCCTCGTATATGTCATAGAGGTCGGGATGGGCGTCGAGATGAATCAACGTGATCGGCCCGTGATGGGCGGCAACCGCCTTGAGAACGGGATAAGTGATCGCGTGGTCTCCCCCAAGCACCAGCAGGCGGTTGTTCCCTGACAGGATGGCGGAAACAGCCTCCTCGACACGATCGAATCCCCCCTCCCCGTCGACGTCCGGCACATCCCCCACATCCGCCACCTTCCCGGACGTGAGGATATCGCGCCCGGATTCGCTCCAGGTATTCATGGATCCGGAACGAAGGGCCTCCCGTATCCGGGCTGGGGCGCCGGCCGCCCCGCGAAGAAACGACGAGTGCCTGTCCGAGGGAACCCCCAAAACCACAACGGAATTTACGGGCAAGGCATCACCTTCAACCATACGGAAATCTTATCGATACAGGTAGAAAAAGTCAAAGAAACGGCTCCCTTCGTTCCTGTTTCCCATCCTCATCGATCACTCAGTAATAAACGTTGGCAATAAAGGCTTTAAGCCCAAGAGAACAAAAGGGGGACTGTTCCCAGTCCCCCTTTAATCCCTCTGTTCTTCGCCGTCTACTTTCCGAGGCGCTTCTTGAATTCCTCTGTCAAGGCCGGAACCACCTGGAACAGGTCACCCACGATCCCGTAGGTCGCGACCTTAAAGATCGGGGCGTCCGGATCTTTGTTGATGGCCACGATGACATCCGAGGTTTTCATCCCGGCGAGATGCTGGATGGCCCCGGAGATACCGCAGGCGATGTAGATCTTGGGACGCACCGTCTTTCCCGTTTGGCCAACCTGGTGCTCGTAAGGAATCCAGCCCGCGTCGACCGTGGCGCGGGAGGCGCCCACCGCGGCACCCAGGACGTCCGCCAATTCACGGATAATCTTGAAGTTTTCCGGCTTCCCGAGTCCACGGCCGCCGGACACGATGATATCGGCTTCCGTGAGGTTGACTTTCTGCTCGCTCTTGATGAACTCGACGACCTTCGTCCGAACTTCATCTTCCGACATCTCGAGGCTTTCTTTGATAATCTCACCCTGTCGGGAGTCATCCCGCTCCGGCATGGGCATGACCTTGGGACGCACCGTCGACATCTGGGGACGGGTCCTCGGGCAGAGAATCGTCGCCATGATGTTTCCGCCGAAGGCCGGACGGGTCTGGCGCAGCAGTTTCGTCTCCGGATCGATATCCAATCCCGTACAATCCGCCGTCAGGCCCGTGTAGAGGGTCGTGGCCACGTTGCCCGCGAAGTCCCTGCCCTGCGTCGTCGCGCCATAGATGACGATCTCAGGTTTGTACTTCCGGATCAGGTTGACAGCGCCCCTCGCATAAGGCTCCGTCCGATACTTTTCAAGGATGGGATCGTCGATGTAATAAACCTTTTCGGCCCCATAGGCGATGGCCTCTTTCGCGAAATCCTCCACGCCGTGTCCCATGAGCATACCGCAGAGCTGACAGCCCAAATCGTCCGCCAGTTTCCGTCCCACGCCCAGCAGCTCGAAGGAGACCGTCGCGATCTTCCCATGTTCATGTTCAATAAAGACCCACACGTCCTTGTAGTCGGCGATGTCCTCCTGCACCCGTTTCTCATCCTTGGTCAGGACGATGGCCTCGACCGGGCAGACCTCCACGCACGCGCCGCAAAAAGTACATTTGTCCCCAATGACGGCAACGTCATCCTCTATTGTAATCGCACCAAACGGGCAGGCGTCAACGCAGCTCCCACACCCCGTACATTCATCCGTCAATACTTTTATATCAGCCATGGTTTTCCTCCTTTAGCCATCGACTTTACTGAATTATTTTCATGTCCATGAGTTTTTCCACAAGGGTGGAAACCACCTCGGGGACTTCACCTTCCAGAATCTCGCCCCCACCTCTAACCTCAGGGGAAAAGACGTTGATGACTTCGGTTGGCGATCCCTTGAGGCCCAGCTTGTCTTTTTCCACGGGAAGATCGTCCGCCGTCCAGGTAGGAATATCCAGCTTCGCCGCCTTCTTGATTCCGAACAGAGAGGGGAGCCGGGGCTCATTGATATCCTTGACGACGGTGATCAGGGCCGGAAGGCTGGACTCCACCACTTCCTTCCCGTCTTCCAACAGCCGCTCCACCTTGATCTTCTTGTTGTCAGGGTCGATTTCGACAACCTTGTCCACATAGGTCAACTGGGGGATGTTCAACTGCGTGGCAATCCCCGGGCCGACCTGCGCGGTGTCACCGTCGATGGCCTGTTTTCCGCAGATGATGAGGTCGTAATCACCGATCTTCTTGATGGCGGCCGACAAGGTATAGGCCGTAGCCCACGTATCCGCGCCCGCGAAGGCCCTATCGGAGATAAGATAGACATAGTCCGCGCCCACGGCATAGGCGTTTTTCAGAACCTCTTTCGCCTGCGGGGGACCCATGGTAATCACATGGACCTCTCCGCCGTATTTCTCTTTCGTCAACAAACCCTCTTCAATGGCAAATTCGTCGAACGGGTTGGTAATGCTCTCGACACCTTCTCTCACCAGTGTCTTCGTCTCAGGGTCAATCTTGACCTCTGTAGTATCTGGCACCTGTTTGATACACACTACAATTTTCACGACCAGTCCTCCTTACGTTGATCCAAGATTTAAAAGTTAAATGCTACCGTCCTTTGAATACAGGCTTCCGCTTTTCCAGGAAAGCCTTCATCCCTTCCCTCTTGTCTTCCGTGGAGGCACAAACGCCAAAGCTCTTGGACTCCATGATACATCCGTCATCCAGCGGGATATCGTATCCCACGTCCACCAGCCCCTTGGCGATGGAAACCGCGATCGGGCCGTTCTTCGCGATCTGGCCGGCTACCTCCTTAACCGCGTCCATCAACTGATCGGGGGGAACGACCTTGTTGACCATCCCGATTTCGTAGGCCTCACTCGCGGAGATCATCTTCCCCGTGAAAATGAGTTCTTTCGCCCTACCTTTACCGATCAGCCTCGGGAGCCGCTGCGTCCCGCCGAAACCGGGCATGATTCCAAGCGTGACCTCCGGGAGACCGAACTTCGCGTTCTCCGAGGCGTAGATGAAATCGCACGCCAACGCGAGCTCGGATCCTCCTCCGAGGGCAAAGCCGTTGACGGCCGCGATGACCGGTTTTTTCAATTCCTCCACCTTCTTGAAAACCAACTGTCCCAGGCGGGAAAAATTGGATCCCTCCAGCGGCGTCATCTCACTCATCTCGGCGATGTCCGCCCCGGCCACGAAGGCCTTTTCACCGCTGCCCGTAATGATGACGACACGAATCTCATCGTCCTCGTTCACCTGGTCCAGCACCTCGTCCAGCGTCTTAAGCACCTTGGAATTCAAGGCGTTCAACGCCTTGGGGCGATTGATGGTAAT
Source organism: uncultured Thermodesulfobacteriota bacterium (assembly GCA_964556045.1). Classification (GTDB taxonomy): domain Bacteria; phylum Desulfobacterota; class S145-22; order S145-22; family S145-22; genus JAOZMY01. The sequence continues at coordinate 9,995 of CAZKUZ010000177.1, forward strand.
AGTCGCCAACGGTGGTGTTTTCTCCAACAATACAAGTTCTTCCGACATATGGGTCACCTCCTCCTTATAATCTTTCAATAATCATGGCCATTCCCTGTCCACCCCCGATGCACATGGTCGCCAGTCCGGTTTTCAGGTTTTGCCGCATCATCTCATACAAAAGCGTCACGACAACCCGCGTGCCCGTGCACCCGATGGGATGTCCCAGGGAAATTCCACTGCCGTTCACATTGGTATTGTCCAAACTCAGCCCAAGCTCCCGGATACAGGCAATCGCCTGAGAGGCGAAGGCCTCGTTCAGCTCTATCAAATCGATATCCGACATCTTCATGCCCGCTGCATCCAAAACCTTTTTGACTGCCGGGATGGGACCCAAGCCCATGTAGGCCGGATCGACGCCGCCCGAGGCGTACGCCACGATCTTCGCGAGCGGTTTGACACCGAGCTCTTTCGCCTTGCTCTCCGACATGACGAGAACCGCCGCCGCCGCGTCGTTGATGCCCGAGGCGTTTCCCGCCGTCACGGTTCCACCCTTCTTGAAAACAGTGGGCAGCTTCGCCATCTTTTCCAGTGACGTATCCATGGGGCGCTCATCCGTATCGAAGATGACGGAATCCCCCTTCCGCTGGGGCACCTCGACGGGCACGATTTCTTCGGCGAACTTCCCGTCCGCGATCGCCTTCCGCGCCCGCTGATGACTCATCAAGCCAAGCTTATCCTGCTCTTCCCGAGAGATGTTGTACTTCTCGGCGATATTCTCCGCGGTAAGCCCCATGTGATAGCCATAAAAAATCTCCCACAAGCCGTCGTGCACCATGAGGTCCAACATCTCAGCGTTGAACATCCGAGCCCCCCAGCGCCCCTTGGGAAAGGCGTACGGGGCCATGCTCATGTTTTCCATGCCTCCCGCCACGACAACCTGATTGATCCCGCTCCGGATAGACATGTCCGCGATCGCGATCGCCTTCAATCCAGAGGCACAGACCTTATTGACGGTAATGGCGTTGGTCTCCTTCGGCATCCCCGCGTAGATGGTGGCCTGGCGGCCCGTGTTCTGGCCCTGTCCTCCCTGGAGGACATTTCCCATAATCACCTCGTCCACGTTGATGGGCTTCGCCGAGTCGTCCCAATTTTGGTACTTCTTCTCCAACTCGCTGTAACCTTCCCCTTTCAGGGCCTCCGGCCCGTAGGACAAAACCCTCTCGGAAGGCTCCGGGCGCAGACCCACACGCTTCAGCACCTCTCGAATCACCAGGGCCCCCAACTGAACCACGGGCGTCGTTTTCAAGGTTCCCCCGAAGGAACCAATCGGGGTCCTCACCGCACTGCAAATAACGACATTTTCCATATTCTAACTCCTTTCAAGAATCAACTTAATTAAACATTCATTCAAATTTTTCGGATCCTGTGGCTACATACCCAAAAAACGCAATCTTGTCAATTATAAATGTGAATTTTTGAACTATCAGCGTCTCGAGCCTATCCTCTACCCTCACTTTTTCCCGACGGGTGGCTTGGATGGAGGGGGAACCTTGACTTTAGACCCTTGAGCGGGTGCGCGTTTCACAACCTTTCTCGCGTAAATAGTCAGGGGAATCTCGATCGTCGACTGCACCGTGCTGTTCGTCTCGAGCCGCAGCTTCCCGTTGTAAGGGTTCACGGGGGGAGGCCCGCCGGGCCAGATAGCGACAAGGTAATACTTCCTTCCCTCGACAACGGGGATAAGCTTGAACACGAGGCCTTCGAGCGTGGAGGAAACCTTCTTGATCTTCAAGCCCTCTTCGGTGGCATACAGGTTGAAACCCGTCGCGGCCATTCCCCCGGCGATCGCCGGGTCGCTAAACATGGAGCTCCTCGACGGCATCACCGTGATGGGCCCCTGCACCATCCCTGAAACCCTGAGATCATAGGTAGGCGCCTTCTTCATGTTCGTAAAGAGGCGAATAAACCCGTGGTAGGGACCGATCCGCATCTTGGGCCCAAACGTCACTTTGATGTTGTAATGCATGCCATCCTTGTCCTTCCAGGACTTGATAATCTCAGCCATCACGCCCTTCGTGAAGCTCTCGACTTTCTCCACCTTGAAATTGGGGTCGACAGGTGACCAAACAGCCAGGGTCCTCGTTATCTCCTGGCCGTATGTCTTCGACACGTTAATGTAGGGGGTGGGGCTACACTCGATCAGGGGCTTGACCTGGGCGCTGATGCGGAGGAACCGCTTCAGCGTCTTGGGGTCGTTGGAAATCACCGTGGCGCCCTTCACGATGTTACCCCGGTAGCCCTTGGTGCGAACCTTCAACGTGACCTTCCCCTCCTTACCTGGAGGGATGACACGGTCGAAAGAGACCGTGGAGCAGCCTCACCCGGGCTTCACGTTCTTGATGACCAGGTCCTTGGATCCCTTGTTCTGGATAATGAAGGTATGAACGATTTCCTCTCCTTCGAGAACCTTCCCGGCCTCGAAAGTGGGCTGTGCAATCACCAGCAGGGGCCCGTCTTTCCCCTTGTTGGTTTTCTCGGCCGCCCTCAATAACGGCCCATAGAAAACAAGGAGCAACAACAAAAAAATACCCAGAAGATTCTTGGTTCTTACCTGTTTCACTCGCGTCTCCCTTCACATACTTTTTTCAGCGTCTGAGCTTAAGGATTTTCTTCAGCGCATCCCCTACCTCATTGACCTTCATCAACGTGAAGGTATCGGTAGAGGAAAGCTGCGGCTGATATTTCTCGGGACAGATACACGACGTAAATCCCATCCGCATCGCCTCTTGAACGCGGATATCCCCCTGCATCACCCCGCGGACCTCTCCGGCGAGACCCACTTCCCCGAAAACGACCATATCGGAGGGAACCGCCTTCTCGTAAAAGCTCGAGGCGATCGCCGCAACAATCCCCAGATCCACCGCCGTTTCCACGATCCTCAGCCCCCCCGCCGCGTTCACGAAGATGTCCTGTTCCCCCAGGGGCATCCCCATCTTCTTCTCCAGCACGGCCACGAGGAGGGCCAGGCGGTTCGGGTCCAGGCCGATGGCCGTCCTGCGGGGAACTCCGAAGTTCGTCGGTGTCACCAGGGCCTGCACCTCCACGAGGAGCGGACGGCTCCCCTCGAGACACGGAACGACGACCGATCCCGGGGTCTCCTGAGACCGCTGCCCCATGAAGAGCTCCGAGGGATTGGTCACCTCCTTGATCCCCTCCCCCGTCATCTCGAACACGGCGATCTCATTGGTGGGACCATAGCGGTTCTTGATGCCCCGCAGGATGCGAAACGGCTGATCCTTCGGGCTCTCGAAATAGAGGACGGCATCCACCAGGTGCTCCAGGATCTTCGGTCCCGCGATCGCCCCCTCCTTCGTGACGTGCCCGATGAGAAAGATCGGAATCCCCAGGGTCTTGGCGATCCTCGCGAACCGTCCCCCCGTCTCCCGGATCTGTCCCACGCTTCCGGGGGCGGAAGGCAGCTCGCCCAACTGCATGGTCTGAATCGAGTCGATGACGACGATCTCCGGGGTCATCTCCTTTATGGTGTCCTCGATCACCTCGTACATGGTCTCAAAGACCACATAGATCCGGTCGGAAAGGGCGTGCAACCGCTGGGCCCGAAGCCGGATCTGGTTGGGGGATTCCTCTCCCGAGACGTAGAGGACCCGCCGTCCCCCCTGGGCCAGGTTGTTCAAGACCTGGAGGAAGAGGGTCGACTTGCCGATGCCGGGTTCCCCGCCCACGAGGACGACGGAAGCGGGCATGATCCCGCCCCCCAGGACCCGGTCAAATTCACCGATCCCCGTCAGGATCCGCTGCTCCCCTTCCCTCTCGATTCGATTCAGGGGAACGGGCTCGATGGCCTTCTTGCCTTTCAGGCCGCCGCGGGAAGAGGAGGTCGGAACAATCTCTTCCACGAAGGTCTCCCACTGCCCGCACTGGGGACATTTTCCCAGCCACTTGGGGGCCTGGTACCCACAGGACTGGCAGACGTAATGAACCTTCGTCTTCACTTCATTCGTTCTCCATCATTTTGGCGGCCTCTTCAAGGGACATCCTTACAAAGACCCTCCCGCAATGGGGACACCGCTCCTCTCTCCTGTCTTCACCGGGGGTCACCTCTTCGGGAATAACCTCGTCGCAATAGGGGCAACGCCGGGGGAGTTTCTGAACGATCTGCTCTTCCATCCCTCACCGTTCCTTCAACCGCGGGTCGAGGATATCCCGCAACCCCTCCCCGAGAAGGTTATATCCCAGCACGGTAACCAGAATCGCCAGGCCGGGAAAGACGGAGAGCCACCAGGCGATCTCCATGTTGTTCTTCCCCGCCGTCAACATATTTCCCCAGCTCGGAGTGGGCGGCTGCACGCCGATCCCGAGGAAGCTCAGGGCGGACTCGGTCAGGATCGCCCCCGCCACACCGAGGGTGGCCGCCACGATGACGGGGTTCAAGGCATTGGGGAGGATATGGCGGAAGACGATTCTGAAATCGCTGGCCCCGATGGAACGGGCCGCCTTCACGTAATCCATCTCCCGTATCCTCAGGAATTCCGCGCGAACGAGGCGGGCCACCCCCATCCATCCCGTCAATCCGATCACCGCCATGATGTTGTAGATGCTCGGCTCCAGAATCGCGATCACCGCCAGGATCAGGAAAAACGAGGGGAAGCAGAGCATCATGTCCACGAAACGCATGAGGAGGTCGTCGATCCACCCCCCGTAGTAACCGGCGGCCGCGCCGATGATGATCCCGATAATCACCGCGATCCCCACGGCCACGAATCCCACCTTCAGCGAGATCCGCGATCCCCAGATCATGCGGGAGAGGACGTCCCTTCCCAGCTCATCCGTGCCGAAGAGATGGCGCGGACTCGGGGGCATGAGGATCTCCTTGACATTAATGGTATCGGGATTATACGGGCTGATGACGGGGGCGAGGAAGGACACCACGAAAAGGGCCACCACCACGATTCCCCCCATCAAGGCCAGTTTGTTTCGAACGAGCTGTCTGAAAAGTCCCATCTCAACTCACCCGTATCCTTGGATCCGCGATGGCATAGGAGATGTCGGCGATAAGGTTCCCCAGGAGGGTGAGGACCGCCCCGATGACCAGCATCCCCATAATCAACGGGTAGTCCCGGGCCATGACGCCGTTGTAGAAGAGCTGACCCATCCCGGGAATGGCGAAAATGGTTTCGAAGATGACACTCCCCCCGATCAGCCCGGGGATGGAGAACCCCAGGATCGTGATGATGGGAAGCAGGGCGTTGCGGAAGGCATGGACATAGATGACCCGCCACTCGCTCAGCCCCTTGGCCCGTGCCGTCGTGATATAGTCCTGCCGTATCACCTCCAGCATGTTGGAACGCATGTAGCGGGAAAACCCAGCCAGCCCCCCGAACGCGGAGATCAAAACCGGCAGCAAGAGATGTTTGGAAAGATCCCAGAACTTCCCCATGGCGCTCAGGTGGGGGTAACTCATAGACCGCAGGCCCGAGATGGGAAGCCAGTGCAGATGAACCCCGAACAGCATCATGCACAAAAGGGCCAGCCAGAAGGTCGGCACGGCGAACCCCACGAAGACGAAAAGGGTCGAAACATGATCGAAAAGCGACCCCTTGTGCGTGGCCGAATAGATCCCTATGGGAAGGGAGACAAGGATGATCAGCACCAGCGACAGGATATTGATCGTGACCGTAATGGGAATGCGTTCCTTGATCTTGTCGATGACGGGACGCCCGTCCGGCGCGAAGGAATTTCCGAAATCGAGGAAGACCACCCGCTTCAGCCAGAGCCCGTACTGGACGATCAAGGGTTTGTCGAGGCCGTAGTAGGCCCGGAGCCGCTGGCGCACCTCCGCCGTAATCTTTGGGTTCAGGTCCGTCGCCAACCCCGTGGGTTCCCCGGGCGCCAGATGGATGACCATGAACGAGATCAGGGTAATCCCCAGAAGCAGCGGAACCATCCCCACCAGGCGTTTGGCAAGATAGGTTATCATCGAGGATAATTTAGCACGATTGCCGCCCATGAAAAAGGGGGAGTAGTAGAAACCAAGGATTTTTTAAGTTGCGATATCCTCGTTGACTTTAAAGGCTTCTTCTCCTAAAGTCATGAGACAAATTTAACGGAGGAGGAACGGCCTCACCTACATGAAACGATATGTCATCCTGATTGCGGCGGTTTTCATGCAGATGTGCCTCGGAGCCACCTACTCGTGGGCCGTCTTCGTGCGCCCCTTGAAGGAGATCACGGGGCTCATGCAGGGAACGCTTCAGTCCCCCTTTTCCATCTTCTATTTCGTCTTCCCCCTGACCCTCATCTTTTCCGACAAAATCCTGCGGCGGCTCGGGCCGCGGAAAGCCTCCTTTCTGGGGGCCCTGCTTTTCGGAGGGGGGTGGATTCTGGCGAGCCTGGGGAACCACACCTTCATCCTGACCGCGGCAGGCATCGGAATCCTGGCCGGGATAGGCGTGGGAACGGTCTACCTGGTGCCCGTGACCGTCGGGCTCGCCTGGTTTCCGGAGCACAAGGGCCTCGTCACGGGCATCACGGTGGCGGGGTTCGGCGGCGGCGCCGCCCTCTTCAGCCAGGTGGCCGGGTGGGGGATGACCCGGATGGGAATCTCCCCCTACGCCATGTTTCTCTATCTGGGCATCTGTTACGTCGTCATCATCGGGCTCTGCGGCCTCACGATGGTCAATCCCCCTCACGTCAGGATGGAAGAAACCCTCCCCATGGATTACAAAATCCTTCTGAAGAGCAGGCTTTTCAAGGCCCTCTGTTTCGCCATGTTCACCGGTCTCGCCGCGGGTCTGACCGTCAACGCCAACATGAAGGAGCTGTCACCCCTCGCGGGGGTTCGTGTCGGGATCATGGCCGTGGCCCTTTTTGCCGTCGCCAACGCCATCGGCCGCGTCGTATGGGGACTCATCTTCGACCGCATCTCTCCGGAAAGGGCCATCCAAGCCAACCTGCTCAGCCAGGCCCTCGTTCTCGCCTGCAGCCCCCTCTTTCTCCACTCGTCCGCGGGGCTGGAACTCTTTGCCCTTCTTACGGGATTCAACTACGGCGGAATTCTCGTCCTCTACGCCTCGACCATCGCCCGCGTCTGGGGAATCGAGCGCGTCTCCCAGGTGTACGGCCTCCTCTTCTCCGTGCACCTCATCGCCACCTTCAGCCCCATGGCCGCCGGATACGCCTACGATTTCACGGGAAGCTTCGCCTTACCGTTCGCGGCGCTTGTCCTCCTGCTCCTTACCGCCACGGGGGTCATCCAGTGGACTCGCAAATCCTTTGCCGTTCAGGCCCCGGAATAGGGGGTATCAACCCGCCCGATACCAACAAACTGGCGCCCTGAGATTCTTCATGCCAATCCAGCCGGTCATTCCCTCTTCACGAAACAAGATTCCCTAGGAATCCAGAACCCTGGAAAGGTCAGGCCGGACACATCCGATCTTAAACAGTCGACAGGGTAACACCTTCCCCATAGGGTTTCTTCTCCACTGGACAGGACTCGATGACGAGCCTATACGGTTAATCCGAATCTTCCTTCGAAGAATAATGTTCCCAGGCGGCAATGAGGGTCAAGGCAAAGAGCTGGGTCCGGGGAAGCAGGCTCTTCTTGACCATATACTCCTTGTCGGAATGGTCCCGCCCGCCGACGGGGCCGA
>CAZKUZ010000178.1:0-5651 GCA_964556045.1 uncultured Thermodesulfobacteriota bacterium
ACCCCGTATTCCTCTCCAGGATGATGAGTGCGCCGATCTTCCTCTCGGCCAAGGAAGAGATTCCCTTGCAGAGCTCTTCAATCTCCGATTCCTTTCCGAAGAAATAAACCTTTCGGAAAAACGGCGTTTGCCCCATGTTCATGAGGGCCTTTCGGATGTCGTTCTGAAAGATAACGATAATTACCAGAATGATGGACCCCAGAAAGCTCGTCAGGATCCAGTGAAGGGTAACCAGATGGAGCTTCTGCGACAACAGGGACGCCACAAACAAGACGCCCAGGCCCACGACCATCTGAACGGCCCGGGTCCCTTTGATGAGATCGATAATTTTGTAGATAATAAAGGCGACAATGAGGATATCTAAGACATCATACCAATGTAGACTGAAAAAAAGCTCCGACATCCTATTCTAAATCTTCCTCGTCTAATCCCATCATTCGATTAAGCATCCGGATAACACGGACATTTTCCTTCACATCGTGAACTCGGACGATATCCGCCCCGCGCATAACCCCGTACGCGGTCGTGGCGAGGGTTCCCTCCAAACGCTGATCCACATCCAGGCCCAACACCTTTCCGATAAAGGTCTTTCGCGACGCCCCCAGCATGATCGGCTTTTTAAGGACGGACAGCTCGAACAAATTATTCATGATTTCCAGGTTGTTTTCAAGCGTTTTCCCGAATCCAATTCCCGGATCCACGATAATCTGGTCCTCCGGAACGCCCGACGCCATGGCCACCTCTATCCCTTCCTTCAAATACCGAAGGATTTCCGAAATCAGAGAGGTGTACCGGATATCCTGTTGCATCGTCTTGGGTTTCCCCCGCGTGTGCATCAAGACAATCGGCACCTTGTACCTAGCCGCAAGGTCTGCCAGTTTCAAATCCCAATGAAGCCCGCTGATATCATTGATCATGCCGGCGCCCGCATCGAGGGCCGCCTGGGCCACCTCCGATTTCGTGGTATCGACAGAAACGGGAACGGGCAGTTCCCTGGCCAGCCTGGAGATAATCGGAACGACACGGCCGATTTCAACCTTGGCCTCGACGGGGTCGGATCCCGGCCGGGAAGACTCCCCACCCACATCGATGATATCCGCCCCCTCTTCGACCATCTGAAAGGCCCGTTGTATCGCGTTTTCCACGCGGTAGTGCAATCCCCCGTCGGAAAAGGAATCCGGCGTGACGTTGATAATCCCCATGACACGGGGATGTTTCCCGACCTTCAGGGTCTTTCCACCACAATTCAAGGTAATCTCCCGCCTCCCAATCCCCTTCAAGGCCTCTTTAATGGCCAAGACAAGCTCGGAAATCCTCTCAAACTTTCCAGGAATCTCCCTGAACGCCTTAAAGGGCAATACCAGCAAAAGATCCCGTTCGGCGGCACTCCCCAGCTTGGAGGGGTAGATCTCAAGGGCCCCCTGATTGCTGCGGACCCAGGCCTCGCATGTCTCGACCAGGTCAAGCGGGACCTCTTCCACGAGGACACTCACGGGAAACATAAGCCTCTGCCAGCCATAGGCAAGGGAATGACGTTGGGACAAGGAAAGGTATGTCAAATAGCCTTGGACTCTTATCAACATCTGGCTCTCCTCACAAACCCAGTGAAAAATTAAACCTCAGGACTCCCCTTCTCCTCCGGTGAAATCCCCGGCGTTCCTTCCGGCTCGGACGCCTCAGTCGAGGTATCTTCCTCGTTTACCTCGTTTGTCTCATTCGCCCCGGTTGTCGGTTCTCCCTGGGATGTTTGCGCCTTGGAGGGCTTCTCTTCCGACGGCTTCTCCTCCTCCGCCAAAGGCAGCCCCTTGACAATGCGGTCGATCTGGTCCCCATCGAGAACTTCCCTCTCAAGCAGGGTCTCGGCGAGGCGCTTGAGAATATCGATATTCTCGCTCAAGAGTTTCTTGGACCGTTCATAGCACTGCGTCACGATCGAGGTAATCTCTTCATCGATCTCGATGGCGGTCTTCTCGCTGTAATCCTTGTGCTGGGCGATTTCCCGTCCCAGGAAAATCTGTTCTTCCTTCTTTCCGAAGGCCAAGGGCCCCAGCCGTTCGCTCATCCCCCACTCACAGACCATCTTTCGGGCCAGTTCCGTCGCACGTTCAATGTCGTTCCCCGCCCCGGTCGTCGTGTGTTGAAAAATAAGCTCCTCGGCCACACGCCCCCCCATCAGGACGGTGATGTTGTTCATGAGATAGTCCTTGGAATAGGTGTGCTTCTCATCGAGGGGAAGCTGCTGGGTCAATCCCAAAGCCCTCCCCCTCGGAATAATCGTTACCTTGTGAATCGGATCGGTTCCCGGCAGAAGCTTGGCCACCAACGTGTGACCCGCCTCGTGATAGGCGGTATTCCGCTTCTCGTCCTCGGAGATGATCATGCTTTTGCGCTCTACGCCCATCAGGACCTTGTCCTTCGCCTCTTCGAAGTCATCCATACCCACCTTGTCTTTGCCCTTCCGGGCGGCCAGCAAGGCGGCTTCGTTGACGAGATTCTCAAGATCAGCCCCGGTAAAACCAGGGGTCCCCCGGGCGATGATGGAAAGGTCCACCTCCTCCGAGAGAGGGGTCTTCCGCGTATGGACCTTCAGGATTTCCTCCCGTCCACGCACGTCCGGAACGGGAACCACGATCTGGCGATCGAACCTGCCGGGACGCATCAAGGCGGGATCGAGGACATCCGGTCGGTTGGTGGCAGAGATCAGGATCACGCCGTCGGACGACTCGAAGCCATCCATCTCCACCAGCAGCTGGTTGAGCGTCTGTTCGCGCTCGTCATGCCCGCCGCCCAGACCAGCGCCACGGTGCCGTCCCACCGCGTCGATCTCGTCGATGAAAATGATGCAAGGGGCGTTCTTTTTCCCCTGGACGAAGAGATCACGAACCCGGGAGGCCCCCACGCCGACAAACATCTCAACGAAATCGGATCCGCTGATACTGAAGAAGGGGACGTTCGCCTCGCCCGCGATGGCCTTGGCAAGGAGGGTCTTGCCCGTCCCGGGCGCCCCCATCAGGAGCACCCCTTTGGGAATTCTCCCGCCCAACCGGGTGAACTTCTTCGGATCCTTGAGGAACTCGATAATCTCCTGGAGCTCCTCCTTCGCCTCTTCGATGCCCGCCACGTCCTTGAAGGTCACCTTTTTCTTCGACTCGGAGAGGATCTTGGCCCGGCTCTTCCCGAACGACAGGGCCTTGCCACCCCCCACCTGCATCTGACGCATGAAGAAAATCCACACGGCGATCAAGAGCAGCATCGGAAACCATGAAATGAGGATGGACTGCCAGAGGGGGGATTCCTGCGGCGGTTTGGCGGTGATTTTCACCCCCTTACCCTGCAAAAGCTTCACAAGGTCAGGGTAATCCGGCGAATACGTCTTGAACTGGGTTCCGCTGGTCGTGGTCCCCTGGATCCGGTTTCCCTGGATGGTAACCGCGATGACTTCCCCATTGTTTACCATGTTCAAAAAGTCACTGAAAATGATGCTCTTATGCGTCGTTTGACCCTTGTTGAAGACGTTGAACATGAAGATCATGAACAGGCTGATCAACAACCAGAAGGCCAGGTTCCGGTAGAACGGATTCATCTTTTTACTGTTTCTTCTTTCCATTACCCACTCTCATAGATTTTGATATTGGAATTATATCACAAAAAAAAGAGAAATAATAGGGATCTTCGCAGAAGCCTCACTTCCAAGATTGTAAAATTACGCCTATACATCCCCGGCTTCCGGGCACCTGTCCCGCCATCTCCTCAACAAAAACAATTTGGCTCACCGATTGCCACCCGGCACGCCGGTGAATACAGTCGGACATAATTACTTTCTAATCAATAAACATCCAAAAAAGATGTCAAATGGAAATCGAGCCGCTATTTCCCGCCGAAGGGGTGTCTTCTGATAATGGTCTGAGCGCGGTCCGAACCCACGGAAATGATATCCACCGAAACACCGACGACCTTCTCGATATGGGAGACATAGGCCCGCGCCTCACTCGGCAACTCCTCCCACGAACGGCAGCCCGAAATATCCTGCCGCCATCCCTTCAGTTCTTCATAGACCGGAGCCACCCGTTCCAGGTCCGTCGAAAGGGCCGGAAAACCTTCAGACGCGTCGTCATCCAAACGATAGGACACGCAGACCTTGATCGTCTCCAGGTCATCCAGAACATCCAGTTTAGTCAGGGCCAAAGAGGTCACTCCGTTGACCCTCACGGCATGCCTCACGGCAACGGCATCGAACCACCCACAGCGCCGGGGACGCCCCGTAGTCGCCCCATACTCGGCCCCCTTATTTCGCAGGGCCTGACCTGTCTCGTCAAAGAGCTCCGTGGGGAACGGCCCGCCTCCGACCCGCGTGGTATAGGCCTTCAATACCCCAACGATCTCCTCGATCGACGTGGGGCCCACCCCCGCACCGCAACAGACGTTTCCCGTCACCGTGTTGGAGGAGGTGACATAAGGATAGGTTCCATGGTCCACATCCAGCAGGGCTCCCTGGGCGCCTTCATACAGGATCGCCTTCCCCGCCCTGGCCGAATCGTCGAGCAACAGGGAGGTGTCCGTCACGAAGGGACGCAGGCGGTCCCGGAGATCGTCATTGAGTTCCGCGAACTCGCCGGGATCGATCGGATCTTTTCCCAGATACTCCGTTAGAATGAAATTGACCCGGTCGGTATTTTCCTTCAATTTCTGCTCAAAGATCTCGGGAGCCAGGAAATCGGCCATCCGTATTCCCCGCCGCCCGACCTTGTCCTCGTAGGCAGGGCCGATCCCCCGTCCCGTCGTCCCGATCTTTTTGCCCGATTTGTCCTCACGGGCCAGGTCGAGATGTCGATGATACGGAAGGATCATGTGAGCCCGGGAGCTTATCTTCAAACGCTCCGGCGTCACCTTGAATCCCTCCTCCTCGAGGGTCTTCATCTCCTCGAGTAGAACAAAAGGATCGATGACCACCCCGTTCCCAATGACACACATCTTGTCCTTGTGGAGAATACCTGAAGGGATGAGATGAAAGATGAACTTCTTCCCTTCCACGACCAAGGTATGGCCCGCGTTGTTTCCGCCCTGAAAGCGGACTACCACGTCCGCCCTCTCCGTCAGGAGATCGACGATCTTTCCCTTCCCTTCGTCCCCCCACTGAATTCCCACAACCACCACTGACATAATCTTCACCCTTAACCTTTTACCTCTTACAGCCGTATCGACTTAACGGAAATGATGTTCGGCAAAGCCAACAACCTTTCCATTATTTCGTCACTCAAAGGGGCATCCAGATGGAGCAACGAAATCGCCTGACCTCCCATGGTGTCCCTTCCAAACTGCATGGTAGCAATGTTGATACCTTGCTCACCCAGAGTCATTCCGATATTCCCGATGACACCGGGGCGATCATAGTTCTCCACGAGAAGGATTTCGCCTTTCGGGATCGCCTCGATGATGAAATCGTTGTAACGGACAATTCTGGGCTCCTTCTTGCCGAACAGTGTCCCCCAGATACTCTGCTCCTTGTCTTTGCCTTTCACCCTCAGGACGATCAGCGTGGTATAGTCTCCCGTATCCTCCACCTTAGACTCTTTTATCTTGATCCGCCGCTGTTGGGCCATAACTTTTGCGTTCACGAAGTTGACATCATCTCCCATCACGGGGGCGAGAAG